>JADQBC010000088.1 GCA_016903655.1 Gomphosphaeria aponina SAG 52.96 = DSM 107014 | reverse complement strand
GGGAAATTAAAGCCTGTGGAGAATGGACGAACCCTCTTGGGACAACTGAGAGGCATTCTGTGAAGCATGAAGGCAGTGTTAAACCTACTCAGTTAACTTTGTTTGACTTGAGTAGATTTGAGTAAGTCTGTTAGAGCGGTTAGCTTTACTTTTGCTTGGAGAAGAAGAAACAGCACAGACAACCTGGATGTCAGCAATCTTCAATAACTCTCTAGAATTCGTGGATCTCATCGCCGAGCTAGTGCTTGTCCTGCAAGCAGAAGTAGAGCGCCGAACAGCAATGGGAGATTTAGTTACTGCTGAAATAATTTAATGCTACATAAATGAGATTAACGCCTAAACCTGTTACAAACCCCCTAAGATTAAGATTGCATCGGAACGGAAGCAATAGGCGATCGCTCTCTTCAACTCCCGTGCTTGCATGAATTATAAATAGTTACAAAAGCCTTGGTAATTATTACCTATGAAGAATCAAAGCGAACAACTAGCCCAAGAGAAGATAGAAGCCAGAAAAAGACTACTGGCTATGCCACCAGAGGAAGCACAAAAACAGGTGGAAAAAACTCTTTATCCTCAGTATTGGGAATTGAGCCTTGAAGACAACATCTGGGAGGAAAGTATCCCTACTTACTATGGAGAAACTGACACCTGAAAACCTCCGCGAGATTTTTGTTAACCTCCAAACAACAGGACTAGAAGCAGTTGTGGTAGGGGGTCAACCATCAATCTCTGGGCTTATCAATATTGCGAAAAGTCCCCTCAACTCAAAGAGTTTCTCCCCTTTGCTAGTGAAGATCTTGACTTCTACGGAGGTAAGGTAGAGGCAATGATCTGCTCCGAAGCTTTAGGTGGACAGATTATTTTAAATGATGATTTTGACCCTGGCCCTAATGCGGGAGTTGTCCTGGTTAATCGCTTCTCTAGAATGCTCAGAATTGACTTTCTCGCCTCTGTATATGGACTCAATGATGCTGAGATTACTGGCAGTGCGCTCACGTTTTTGGGCAAAGATAAATTAGCAGGAATTCAGCTCAAAGTTCTGCATCCAGTTCTCTGCTTGGAAGGAAAACTCAGGTGTTTGAGAAGATTGCCCCAGCAAGGCAGACAAGACCTTAAACATCTGCTGATGTCAATTCTGTGCGTTAAGGAATTCTTAGGGGAGTTCATCAGAGAAGAGGAGTCACGTCCTGGATTAAAACTGGTGGAACGCTTGTTAGAGAGTACACTCAGGGAAGATGGACTCAATGCTTGGTATCGCTACGGAATTTGTGTAGAGTCAGCTATTCCTATTGACATATTAGGGAAACTGACTGAAGAAAAATGGCAAAAGTTTTGTCAAATCCGATTTCCACAGGTAATGGAGCGGGTAAATGCCAAACGAGAGCATTATCGAGAAATCATGAATCGGATTGATTCCCAGAAACAAAATAGAGGCCTTTAATCTGTTTTTAACCTCTGCCTCGCCCCCTGAAAACTTCGCTTAAACCTTCTCCCAATAAAGATAATCCTATCACCATCCCCGTCATAGCTAAACCTGGAAATAATGCTGTCCACCAAATACCTGTGGGTAAAGCATCCAACGCTAAGTGCAAGTCATGTCCCCATTCTGGTACTTCTTCTGGCAGTCCCAGTCCTAAAAAACCCAACCCGCCTAAAACTAAAATAGCATCAGCAGCATTGAGAGTAAAGAGTACAGGAACGCTCTGAATCACATGCCCAAATAAATACCTTGAAAGTACTCTGGTAGGAGAAGCGCCCATTGCTTTTGCAGCTTCAATAAAAAGTTCTGTTTTGACGCTGGTGGTGTGGTTTCTAACAACGCGATAGTATTGAGGAACATAGGAAATACTGAGGGCGATCGCCGCATTCAACACTCCCTTCCCCACCACAAATGCTAAGGTAACAGAGAGTAAAAGTCCTGGTAGAGTATAAACTGTATCCATCAAAAAGAGTAACATTTTATCTATTTTTCCCCCCAGATAACCACTAATTAACCCCAGGGGAACACCAATAATTAAACTCAGGGTAGTAGCCAATAAAACTACTTTTAACGCAGCTTGAGAAGCAAATAAAGTCCGTGAAAATACATCATAACCTTGGCGTGTCGTCCCAAACCAATAATCTTTTCCTGGTGCTTGGTGAATGGGGTTACTCAAAGACTCAGTAGGGTTTTGCAACCATCCCCAACTCTGGAATACAGGAGCAAAAACAGCGATTAAAATAAAACTAATGGTAATTATTGCTCCTGCAAACATTAACTGCATGGAAAGACTGGGACGAAAAGAGCGCTTTAAAGGGAGTTTTGTTGTTGTCATAAATAATGTCTATGTCAAAAAACAGTTTCGTAGTAATTACTTAGTTTACTATAAATTATTTATAAGTACAATTATTTTACTAGATTTTAGCTTTTGACAAAACCCACTGGATAGGGAGACAAATAGCGATGGCCTCTAAAAACCCCTCTCCCCAAATAAATTTGTGTTGTTTAACTAATTATTTATCAAAAAAGATGGAACAAAAAGACTCTGATTTACTAGAAAAAATTCGGCAACAATTTGATAGTGGTCCCTATCCAAGAACTCCGCTAGAAGATTCTCCAAAGCAGGATATAGTCAAGCTTTATCATCATAACTTAGTCACTTCTTATTACCTTAGAAATCAACAATTTATCACCACTGAAGGGAAAACTATTCTCGATGCTGGTTGTGGTAGTGGTTATACAACTTTAATTTTAGCAGAAGCAAATCCAGGAGCAAAAATAGTAGGAATTGATATTTCTCAAGCATCTCTCAATCTGGCTCAAAAACGTCTGGAATATCACGGTTTTGACAATGTAGAATTTCACCTCCTCTCTCTGGAAGATTTACCTCAGTTAGGGACAAAATTTGACTACGTTAACAGTGATGAAGTGCTTTATCTCTTACCAGATATAGTAGCGGGTTTAAAGGGAATGAAATCAGTCTTAAAACCAGAGGGAATCATCAGAACAAATCTGCATAATTCTTTTCAAAGATTTGAAGTATATCGAGGGCAATCATTATTTAAAATGATGGGGTTGATGGATGAAACTCCAGGAGAAATGGAGCTGGAAATAGTACGAGAATTTTTCAAAGCTTTAAAAGATTCTGTTCAGCTAAAGAGAAATATCTGGAAACCTGAATACGAAAACGACATCCAAAAATATATGAGTAATTATTTACTCCAGGGAGATAAAGGTTACACCATCCCAGAACTTTTTTCTGCTCTGAGATCAGCTAATTTAGAATTTATTAGTATGGTCAACTGGCGACAATGGGATTTGATGAATTTGTTTCAAGAACCAGAAAATTTACCCACATTTTTAGCCCTGACTTTCCCTGAAATTAGTCTAGAAGAAAAACTGCATATTGTTGAATTGATACATCCAGTCAACCGACTCCTAGACTTTTGGTGTGGACATCCCCAAGCAACTCAACCCCTAACACCTATTGAAGAATGGACAATTACTGATTGGCAAAAAGTAAAAGTCCATTTACATCCCCAGCTAAAAACAGCAGCAATGCAAGCAGATTTAACCAACTGCATTAACCAATTACGCCCCTTTGAAATCAGTAAACACCTACCAATAGTTCCACAGCAAAGTTTAATGGATATTACCATTGCAGCCAGTTTATTTCTTCCTCTATTAGAATCACCACAGTGGATGCACTCATTAGTAGAAAATTGGCAAAAACTGCACCCAGTCCACCCTCTAACTCTTGAACCTATCACTTATGACCAGGCTTTTGAAACAATCCGACAAGTACTTATCGAGCGCGAGTCTTTTGGTTATATACTTTTAGAAAGAGTTTTGTAGGGGCGGGTTTAGGGATAAACTATGAGTCCCAACCCAAACCTAACAATCAAAACCCGCCCTGGGATTATGCTGACCCTGATGTTATCTTTTTACCCGCCCCGCTCACAAAACTATTTGCTTACATTGGCGGGAAGATAACTCTCAATTACTTGGCGATACTCGCTTTTTTGTTTCACTCCTTTCATGTCCTTAACCAATTCTTTATTATGGAAAAATTGCACAGTTGGAGTCCCAGTTACCTGACCCATTTGGGCAATTTCTGGATCGGCTTCAATGTCAATTTCTACAAAGTGAATTTTACCCTCATATTCATCCACCACTTTATTTAAAATTGGCTTCAGAGTACGACAGGGCCCACAAGTAGGAGAAACGTACTTAACCATTAACAAGCGATCGCCTTCATGGAATAATTTCCGCAAAGCATATCCCCCATAATGTCTGGTAGCAGACAAATCAAAATTCTCTTCTGTTTCAACAGGAATTTTCTCCTCTTCTTCCTCAGTCAACTGTTTCCTTTCCTCCTGTTGCTGATGATATTCCTGAATTAAATTATTAGCAGACAACCACCTTTCTGCCGATAGCGCTGCCATACAACCAGTTCCTGCTGCAGTTATCGCCTGTCGATATTCATGGTCTTGCACATCTCCTGCTGCATATACTCCCTCAACGCTAGTATTTACTGTTCTGGGTTGTACAACAAGATAACCTACTGCATCCAATTCTAACTGACCTTGAAATAACTGGGTATTGGGGGTATGACCAATGGCATAAAATAGCCCTCCCACCTGTAAGTCTTTCTCTTCCCCTGTTTTCCTATCCTTAACTTTCACCCCACTCAAGCGGCCATTTTCCCCAAACACCTGCACAGGCTGGGTATTCCAGTGTACCGTAATTTTCGGATTACTCAAAACCCTGTCTTGCATAGTTTTACTCGCCCGCATTTCATCCCGACGTACCAATAAATGCACATGAGAGCCATATTTTGTGAGATAAACCGCTTCTTCCGCCGCTGAGTCACCCCCACCAACTACAACCAGTTCTTGATCTTTAAAAATCGGACTAGCACCATCGCAAATAGCACAAGCGGACATCCCACTACTCCAATATTTATCTTCTCCAGGTAGTCCCAACCGTTTCGCTGTTGCTCCCGTGGCAATAATAATACTATGTGCCTTCACCTCCCTTTCACTACTGCGCACAGTAAACGGCCGTTGACTCAAGTCCACCTCAGTCACATCTTCTGTATAGCACTCAGTCCCCCAGCGTACTGCCTGCGCTTTCATCTGCTCCATTAATTTCGGCCCTGTTATTCCTTCGGGAAACCCTGGGAAGTTCTCTACTTCTGTCGTAGTCATTAACTGTCCTCCAGGTATGCCTCCAGCCTGAAAACCTTCAAACATCAAGGGTTTCAGATTTGCCCTTGCAGCATAGATTGCCGCTGTATAGCCAGCTGGCCCAGAACCGATAATTACCACATTCTCTACTATTGCCATAATTAACTAAACTCATAACGACTTCGCTATATCTATTATAACGGATCATGGATAATAGTTGATGGATAATAGTTGATGGATAATGGATAATGAAAAATGGAGAATAGAAAATCAACCATCAACCATCAACCTGAACAAAATAATGAAAATTTGGCAAGCTGATTTTTACAAGCATCCTGGGCTAAAAGACACTCAAGGAAAAGTACTTTGGGAATTAATTATTTGTGATGAGCAGGGCAATTTAGTCTGGAATAATCAATGTCCACAAAATCAAGCTAACTCTGATTGGTTAGTAAATCAATTGGAAGCAGCAGCAACAGAAGAAAAATTCCCAGAATTAATCCAAGTATTTCGCCCTCAATCCCTCAGTTTACTGACAGTGGCAGTCGAAAAATTAGGCATAAAAATAGAAGCAACTCGACGCACTGTAGCCCTGAAAAAAATCTTAGAAAAACATCATGGACAAGTAAAAATAGAACAACCACCACCCCAAGCTTTACCAGAAAATATCTGGGGAAAAGAATGGCGTTTTGCCAGTTTGCCAGCAGGAGAAATTGTAGAAATTTGGCGCGATCGCCCCATTCCTATTCTTGATTTACCCCCCTCCCTTTTTCCCATAAATTTGGGCATCTCTTCCACTATTCCTATTCCAGGAGTAGTAATTTATGGAGGAAAAAAATCCCTGCAATTAGCCCGTTGGTTACAAGAAGCCAAACCAGTTGCTTTAAATTATATCCCCAATAAAATCAATGAGTCAGGTGGCTTAGTTTTAGAGGTTGGGTTAGTTGAGCGATGGCTTTTTACTACTTTTGCAGATTCAGAAATAGCCCAAGCAGCAGCAGTTTATCATCAGCGTAAAATAGCGAGTGCGGGGTTACATTTTTTGTTGGTACAACCTGATGATTCAGGAATGACTTATACTGGTTTTTGGCTGTTGCTTTAACCAGGAGTTAAAGGGGGAAATTGCGAAAAAAAAGTTCGGTTATACTGCTTTTGACAGAGGGGTAAAATTTATACCATTATAGAAGGAGCACGAAAGTAAAAACTGCAAGTTTAGTTATGGGAGGAGAAAAATGGTAACAGATAAATTACTACCAAAAATCAGTTATGTCTTCAAGTACTGGGAAACAACAGAAAATAACATTCAGCAAACAGAATTGTGGTACAAAGCCAAAGCAGAAAGAGAATGGTTTGGGGCGATCGCCTCCCTAGAAAATATCCTACTAGCCACCATTGACACAAATATACACCAGCAGCAGGGATTATTTTTATGTGGCCCTACTCCAGTCTTGAGTAATATACAAATTAATTCACATTTACATCTCGGCATATTTACCCCAGAAAATGCTTTAATTCCCTTTCAACTGACAGGAAGTAACCAAGTAGAAATAACTTGCCCTGTGACGATGCAACTGCCATTATTACCAAAAGACCCCATCACCTCTGAGCAGTTTTGTCTCGTATTAACCCCCAGTTTTGGGTTAATTATGGTATTAGGAGAAAATCATACAGGAAGAACAGCCTTTCAATTTTCCTTTGCACCAGAAACCATTTCTGAAGCATGGAGCATACTGCGATCGCGTTTAGTGCTTTTCAACCATCATCAACTCAGCAAATTAGATGGCATATTTCAGCAGTTTACACCCCCTACTCCAGATTATCGCCTCATCAGCCAATTTACTCGTCAACTACTGCAAAATTTACCAGAGCTTCCCCTATTAACAGAAAGAAAAAATAGCTTGAGAGACAAACAAAAATGGCAAAAAGTAATTAATAAACCCAGTCAACCCAAAGAAGTAGAACTGCTGCAAGCACTCACCCACGAAATTCGTACCCCCCTAACCACCATTCGTACTCTAACACGACTATTACTCAAACGGGCAAAATTAACCCCAGATGTGGTTAAACATCTCGAAACCATTGACACCGAATGTACTGAACAAATAAACCGAATGGAATTAATTTTTCGAGCAACAGAATTAGAAACACAGCAAGATAGAGACAAAACAGTCAAACTAACACCCATCTGTCTAGAACAAATGTTTCAACAAAGTATTCCCCGTTGGCAAAAACAAGCACAAAGACGCAATGTAATTCTTGATGTTATTTTACCCCAAACATTACCCACAGTTGTCAGTGACCCAGGAATGCTTGATCAAGTATTAACAGGATTGATGGAAAAATTCACTCGTAGTTTACCCAATGGGGGACAAATACAAGTGCAAGTCACCACCGCAGGCGATCGCCTTAAATTACAATTACTCTCTCAATGTACATATAAAAGTACCAACCCCCTCAAATCCTTGGGTCAATTGCTTATGTTTCAACCAGAAACAGGCAGTCTCTGTCTCAACTTAAATGTAACCAAAAATCTCTTCCAAGCATTAGGAGGAAAATTAACTGTCCGCCAACACAGTCAGGGAGAAGTTTTCACTATTTTTCTGCCTTTAGGCTCACAACAACCAGAAATTAATCCTAGCTTAGGTAATAAATTGTGGGAAGTTTAATTCGCAAAGACCAAATTGTTATTTCCTTGTGCTTGGAAGAGAGCTGCTGATACTTTTTCCAGGAAAATTTCTTGAGCTAATTGAGAATTAGGAATAACTGTAGCTCCTCCCAAACTGAGGCTAATAACTTGATTTTTAACTTGATTTTGTATATTTTTAGCCACCAAAACGGCTGAATCTTCTGAAGTATTCGGCAAAATCATGGCAAATTTTTCCTCCTCATAGCGAGCAACAAAATCGGCAAAACTGTGGCAATTTTCCCGAAAAATATTAGCTATCTGTTTGAGATATTCATCTCCTGCTTTAATGCCATACTGAGCTTGATATTCCTGAAAATTATTAACATTAGATATAATTAAAGATAAAGGAGTTTGAGCTTCTAACCCACGCAACCATTCACGGTGCAAATATTCCTCAAAACCCCGACGGTTAGGAAGCCCTGTTACAGAATCAATAGTTACAAAGCGCTCCAACTCTTTTTTTTGTTGTTTTAATTGTGCTAATTCCTTTTCCGTCGCCAACATCCGTTTTACCCGCTGACGTAGCACTGGGAGATGGATCGGTTTAGTCAAATAATCAGTTGCACCCGCCGCAAAAGCACGATCAACTGACTCTTGATCATCAAGCACAGTGATCATCAGGATTGGGGGACATTCATGACCTAGAATATTAATTAACTCGCGACAACAAGTAAAACCATCCATTTCTGGCATCATGCCATCAATTAAAACCATATCTGGCCTTAAATCACAACAAGCAGCTAAACCTTCCTTCCCATTACTTCTTTCAACCACACGATACCCCTCATTTTCCATTGCTAAACGCATCACCATCCGCAGAGTTCGATCATCATCTACCACAAGAATTAAAGGTGAATTTTGCTCAAGATTAGATTTATTCATATTGATGGACATATGTAATTTATAGTTTACATTATTTTACCATCTAATTTAATTTCTGACCCATTATTTTTTCTCAGATCTCATCATTATCACCCTTAACACTGAAGAAAATTAACCACCATCTCTGCTATTGATCGTCCATCTCTTGCATTTCTTCAGGAGAAAAAAGTCAAAAATGTCAAATTTGGGTTATTTTTAATATTAGTGTTTTTAAAAGCTAAATTTTGAGATAATACAGTTTTAATGTTTGGACTTCTTGCTTGAGGTCGAATGATAATATTAAAGAGGCGATCGCCCTCTAGCTTGAACCTGCACACATGATAAAATAGAGGCACAACATTGTCATGCCTCTACTAACCCGCCCCGACACAATTTACTTAGATGAAAACAAACCCAGTGGTGAAGTCAGTAATCACATTATTTGCCACCACACCAATTAACTCAGGTGTAGTTTGTCCAAGTTTCCAGTAAATCTCCGTATCAGTACCATTACTAGCAGTAACCAAGGAATAGTGAGCGCTGGTTCCTTTGAGCTGGATCACATCCCCCTGATTATCAGGAGTATCATTATCTTCGCTTCCTCTCCACCATCATTCCCGTTAATCATAATGTATTTTTTTGTGCTTTTATACAGTCTGTTGTAACCAGCACCGCCTAAGAGACTATCATTTCCCGTCCCACCATCTAAATAATCCTCACCCTCATCACCTTTGAGAGTATCATTGTCCTGCTGCTATATAAAACTGAACAAACTTGAATAATCAGGTTTATTCTTTAACTGGACTATAGTCCAGAGAGTCTATTTCCTGCTTCTACCAGACGAGTCGGCTCGCTACTGTCCACAGGCGTTAATTTGGGTGTAGCCCACCCTATTTACTACTACTTCATCGGGGGCTTTTTCTAACCTAATTGAAGCATTTAAATCTCTATCAATTGTTAAACCACACTCATTACACTTGAAAAGTCGATCTGATAAAGTTAAATCAGATTTAATTGCGCCACAATTACTACACCCTTTACTGCTTGGATACCATTGATCAATTACATCCACTTTTGTTCCAAAACACTCGGCTTTATATAGTAATTGTCGTTTAAACTCATATGCCCCTAAATCACCTACTGCTGCTGCCAGTTTGTGGTTAGCCATCATCCCAGAGATGTTAAGATTTTCTATTCTTAGTCGGGCGTACCTTCTACACAAATCAGTAGTTGTTTTTTGCAGAAAATCTGCTCTTATCTTAGCTACTTTGTCATGTTTTTTAGCTAACTTCTTAAAGTATTTGCGAGCATTATTAGAAGTAGTAATACCTAGTTTTCTGCTCCCTAATTGCTTGTGACGATTTTGAAACTGAAAGTTAGCCAGCTTGGTTCTCGCTTTTCTATAAGGCATTGGGCTTTCAATCGTTGAACCATCACTTAATGTAGCAAAGGTTTTTACTCCTAAATCTATACCAACAGCTTTAGTTATTTCATGATATAAAGGTGAAATTTTTTCTGCCTCTACTGCAAAACTTACATACCATTTGTCAGCTATTCTACTAATAGTAAATGTCTGAGAAACATAACTATTTTTCAAAGGTTCTTTTAGCCTAAAAGTCCCCATAGTTGGTACTTTTATTGATTTTCCTGCAGGTAATAATACTTTACCATTTGAGGAATCCACAGTAAAGCTACAGTTATTCTTTTTCCGTTTAAATCGGGGATAACCACCAAGTCCTATAAAGAATCTAGAAAAAGCACTTTTTAAAGATCTAAAAGCATTTTGATAGACTCTTGATGAAAGCTTATTACACCATTGATATTCCTTTTCCTTTTTTGTGTAATTAGTGAATACCTTTTTGATAGTGTCTAACTTTTTTGATGTACTAAGCTTATATTCCTTGTGGTCAATCTGATTATACAAACCAAGTGCATAGTTATACACAAAGCGACTATACCCAGCATGTTGTGCTAATTGAGTACGTTCTTTATTATTTAACTTGAGTTCTAATTTAATTGCATACATAAATAATTAATTTATGGTTTTTCCCTTATCTACAAGTTTATTCAAGTTTATTCGGGAAAACTCCATCTAGTAGCAACTCATTTTTTAATTACCTGATTCCCATCTTAGATGAAGTATTTACTGAAAAAAAAAAATACAAAAAATCGCAATAAAACTTAACAAAACTAAAATTTGGGCTTAACAATTAGTTAGATCTCTGGCGAAATTACGAAAAACTGTCATCCTGAGCGCCAGCGAAGGATCTCCGAGATCCTTCGCTGGCGCTCAGGATGACCATTTTAAGTTTGGACTTCGCAGCTTTTGGTCTGTTGTAACTAGGAACTGAAATCTGGTTGAATACGGTATATGTGGTGCGCCTCTACCTTGGGTTAAACTTCGGGAAAACCCCACCTCAACCCCCATAACAACCATCCTCAACATGGATTAAGCTGAAATTGGGGGAACAAAATTCCCTAACTACTATTCCTAAACAAACTTAAACATCATTTCAATTGATATATGAAATCTCAAACAAGTCTGCGACCAATAAGTAGCCATCTAGTATCCCTACTCCTGGGAGTAATGCTCACCTTTGGCGGTTTGCGGGTTTTAACCTCACAAGCAGAACCTGCTCCTGACGTATTACCTCCAGATAGTCTGGCCCAAATTCCTCTTTCCACAACCGACCCAGAAAGCTTCGTTGCTAAAGCAGTCGCGCGCACAGGCCCTGCTGTTGTGCAAATAGATACAGAAAAAGTCGTCACCCGCAGAGTTGATCCATTTGCTGATGACCCCTTTTTTGGACAGTTTTTTGGCAATCAATTTCAGCCACAACCACAGGAAAGACGCATCGCTGGTCAAGGATCAGGATTTATTGTTGACCAAAGTGGGATTATTCTTACCAATGCCCATGTAGTAAGCGATGCTGACAAAGTAACCGTAATCCTGAAAGATGGGAGGAGTTTTCAAGGAAAAGTTCAAGGCACTGATGAAGTTACAGATTTAGCGGTGGTGAAAATTGACCCTCAAGGGGAAGATTTGCCAGTTGCTCCCCTGGGCGACTCTTCTCAGGTACAAGTAGGAGACTGGGCGATCGCCGTTGGCAACCCCGTCGGCTTAGATAACACTGTAACCCTTGGTATTATCAGCACCCTGAACCGCTCTTCAGCGCAAGTGGGTATTCCTGATAAACGCATTGACTTCATCCAAACCGATGCAGCAATTAACCCAGGTAACTCAGGCGGCCCGTTATTAAATGCTCAGGGAGAAGTAATCGGCATTAATACAGCCATTCGTGCTGATGCAATGGGTATCGGTTTTGCTATTCCCATTGATAAAGCAAAATCCATCCAAAACACCTTGGCAGCAGGGCAAAAAGTAGCCCATCCTTATATTGGGGTACAGATGATTAATCTCACTCCAGAAATAGCCCAACAAAACAACCAAGATCCTAATTCCCCTTTCCTGGTACCAGAAGTTGAAGGAGTTTTAGTGGTGCGAGTCATCCCTAATACCCCCGCACAACAAGCGGGACTCCGCCTCGGAGATGTTATTGTCAAAGTCAATGACCAACCCATTAAAGATGGCAGTCAATTACAATCAGTTGTGGAAAACACTGGGATTAACCAGAATATTAACTTAACTCTTGTGCGCGGTGAGCAAACTATGCAGTTGAATGTGCGTACTGCTCAACTTGGCTCCTAGTTCCTAATGTGCTAATAAGTTCTTTTTAACTCACTAAAGCGGTATATCAAAAATACCGCAATTTATTTTTATTCCTGAGTTTTATCTTTTACTCCCCTAACAATGCGGGAAAGTTCGCTCTTTTCATCTATTGTAATTTTTGTTGGCGAACCACTAATGATTCTTTCATAATTCCTAAAAGAATCTTTAATTTCTGGGCCAGACGCACTAATACTGTATTCACGAATACCTTTATCATGCCAAGAACCGCGCATTTTAAACACATTAACTGCTCTAGACATTTCCCCCCGAATTTCCACATATTGGAGCATAATAATTGTGTCGGTAATGGTAGAAATGTGGGATTCCGTAATGGAATGGGCCCCCATAAATTGATCGGTAGTGTTAGTAAAGAAACCAGTAATTTCTTCTTGTTTGGCATACCCCGTAACACCAATCACAAACTGACGGAAAGCATTATTAGTTACACCCCTTGCCATCGCCGAAAGTGAGTCAATGGCAATACGAGCGGGTTTAAATGAAGTTATTTCCGATTTAATCATTTGTAAATGGTCTTCTAAACCCGCCGATTCTGGATAGGAACACAACAATTTTAACAGACCTTTTTTCTCCATTTCCTCAAAATCAATGCCCCAAGAAAAAGCATTACGGGAAAGTTGCGCCCTCGACTCTTCATAAGCAAAAAGAATTGCCCTTTCTCCTTGGCGACAACCTTCTTCTAAAAACTTACTTACCAGTAGAGTTTTCCCTGTTCCTGTTGCTCCCGTTGCTAAAATAATTGAATCCCTAAAGAAACCACCCCCACACATTTCATCCAGGGTTTTAATTCCTGAAGAAATGCGGGTATTGGAAGAACGTTGAGTAAGTCGCATCGCTCCCAGGGGAAAGATATTAATCCCATCATTAGTAATAGTAAAAGGATATTCTCCTTTCATGTGGGTTGTGCCTCGCAGTTTTAGTATTTCTACAGTACGACGGCGACGTTCTCCTTCTAAAGCATTGCGCACAATTACCACATTATCTGACACAAACTCCTCAACTCCAAAACGAGCAACCGGGCCATATTCCTCGATTCTTTCTGTGGTCATAATGGAAGTAACGCCTAGTTGTTTTAATCTGGCTACTAAACGAAAAATTTCTCGCCGCACCACCGAAGCTGCATCATATTGTTGAAAAACCGCTGTTACTGAATCGACAGATACTAATTTTGCCTGATATTTATTGACAGCATATTGAATGCGTTCAATTAGAGCCGAAAGGTCAAAATTTCCTACCACTTCCTGGCCTTCTGGATCTGGAGAAGCGTCCAGGATAAATAATTTACCTTCCTCAATTAATTTCTGTAAATCCCAACCAAAACTATAGGCATTTTGAATAATATCTGTGGGTGATTCTTCAAAGGTGATAAATAAACCTGGATAATCAAAATATTTTATTCCATGATAGAGAAATTGAATCGCCATCAAGGTTTTCCCAGTCCCAGATGTTCCGCTGACCAGGGTTGTTCTCCCTATGGGTAGGCCGCCATGACTGATCTCATCAAAACCTTCAATCATTGTGCGGATTTTCTGCACTCCTTTCGGAGTTATATTTTGATTATTATTATCTACATTCTTTTGCTTCATTGGTTATTTTTCAAAGCCTTTATCTTTTTAATCAACTTTGTTATGCTTGTTTTCTCAAAAAAAACGCTTTATAGTTCAGACTCTCTTTCTCTGATTTCTTCATAGAGTAAGTCTAAACCGATTAATACTTTTTCTCTGTCAGAAAGATCCCCAATAATTTTCCTTACTGGTGGCGGTAACACTTTGGCTAAAGTTGGTGTTGCTAAAATTTTATCTTCCTCCGCTAGTTGGGGATTTTTTAGCACATCAATTACTTTCAGTGCGTAAACTCCTTGAAATTCTTGCTCAAGGATATTTTTGAGGGTTTTTAGCGCTCGCACTGAATTAGGAGTGTTCCCTGCTACATAGAGTTTAAGAACATAGGTTTTTTTTAATGCACTCATAGGATTTTTATCTAATATTTTTGGTTACAAATTTAATGGCTCAACGAAACTAATCTATTGGGAAGAGTAGCTCAAAAGGCAGATCTTCTCGAGGAATTGATCTTCGATACATTTCGCAAAGATGAGCAATAATATCAATTAAGGCTAACCGATAGTCTAGTAATATTTCTTCGCTTCTCCCTTCTAATTTGAGATGTTGAGCAAATTCATCCATTAATTCCATGTGCATTTCCAAAATCTGAGAAACTGAAAAGTCAGCAAAAAATGCTCGATTAACAAATTGATCGATCGCCTGATTTATTGCATATTCTTTGTCAAAGTAATTAATAATTATATTCCTATATTCTAAGCTTAGTTGGTTGAGTAATTGTTTTTTTTCTTTCGCCGACAGATGACGGTAAAAAAATTGAGGATTTCTTTTGTAATAAATTCCCAAATATCCCAGTCGCTCTTTGAGCTTTTCAGCCAAGCGACGTTGCTGTAACAGTAAGAAATTTTGCTGATTTTCCACTTCTCTGGACTTTTTAGTAGTTTCTTGTTTTTCAGAAATTGTACAGCTTGGCCCCAGATGGAGAAACTGGGCGATCGCCTGGTCGATTAAAGAAGCGATCTGACCCAGTTGTGTTACTTTCACTCTTAATTCACCACTATGGTAAAGATATATCGCTCTTTCATTCTTTGGCTGATCTTCTTGTAACTTTTCTTCTATTTCGCCATTATTGCTGAAAGATAACTCCTCTTGTTCAATAATAATCGCTGGCAGGAGGATTCCTTCTTCGTGCAGTTGGTTAAAAACTGGTTGTAAGTCTGTTGCAGTTAGTACTACTAAACAGTCTGTTTGTTCCTTATTCTCCTCTACAAAGTCCAGCAACTCTTTTGTGGAATTTACTTCAGTCAAGTTATAGCGATCGCGCCAAGTTTCGCCCGTCGATTCCCTCATATTACTGAATAAAGACTGAGCGACCTCAACTGAAGACACAAAAATGCAAATCGATAGTCTGGAGTGCAACTGATTACCTGAGTTAACTACTTTTTCTGAGACAATTTACACGCAGGAGAGATTTCTCTCTCCTTCCTCTATAAAACTTTAACATTAAATTGTGCTAAAAAGTTAAAATTTGTTAAGTTATGCTGATTTTGCTCATTATTTGTAATTACCTGTTTCTCTTCCTTCTTCTTTTGGCACAATAAATTATATGGTCGATGGATGGTTCATAGTGATTATCCATTAATCGTTGATGGATAACTGATTTCGGGCTTCTTTAGTAATGTTTAAAACTTCTCTGGCGCTCCAGCATTTTATCCAAACTGTACCAGTTTGCTCTACAAAAACACCTCTAGAAGAAGTGTTGACAATTTTCAACTCTGGTGAGCATCAGCTTATTGTAGTTGTAAACGAGAACCAATCTCCTTTAGGGGCAATTTACAGTGGCAGTTTGATTCCCTATCTACTTAAATTACAGTATTTTTACTCCCTTGACATTAGCTCACTCATGGAGCCAATTGCTATTTTACCTGCTGCCATGAGTGTACAAGAATTTTGCGGGCAGATAGTAGCTCATGAAAATAAATCCTATGCTGTAGTCTGTTCACAAGGAAAGTTTCTCGGACTCCTAAATAGCTGGAGTCTGCTCAAATCCTTAACTCCAGAAACTACTTCTGATCTGCTGCTGATCAACCCCTTATTTTCTATCTTTGAACAAGTAACTTTACCTTTAATGTTGCAAAATGACACAGGAGCAACTCTGTATCAGAATCAAGCTTGGCGGGAGCAACTGGGGGAATTAATGCCCCAGGTGTGGGAAAATAGAGCAAACAGCATTAAGGAACACTTAGCAGTACAGGTGTTCAGTCAAGCAATACAAAAAAAAGTCCCCGTAATGGCTCTTTCGTCGGAATCGCTACGGAGAGTAATGGAAACTACTTCATATACAGAGGACTTGAGAGGGGAAAATTGGGTGAAAAGTCAATTTTTAGAGCCAAATTACCAAAACTTAACCTCTGTCTGCACCCCCCAAACTAATCTACCGCTCACTTGGCAGTTTGTGAAACTGCCCCTCAACAAGATTAGTAGCATGGAAAAGGAAAAATCCTCTGTCTGGCTAGTGGTGGCAAACAATGTGACACAAGATGAGCAATGCTGTTTGGAAATAGAAGCAAAAAATGCCAACCTAATTCAATTGAATCAGTTGAAGGATGATTTTTTGGCGGCGATCGCCCACGAACTGAAATCTCCCGTAACTTCCATTCTGGGTTTGTCGAGTCTGCTGAAAGAGCAGAAATTGGGGCCGCTCAATCAACGTCAAACTCGCTATATGGAGTTAATTTATCGCAGTGGTCGTCAGCTTATGACTTTGGTTAATGATATTCTTGATTTAACTCTCCTAGAAACAGGAAAACTCAAACTGAATAAGAAGCTGGTTGATATAGAATCTGTTTGTCGGGAGGCTTATAATTCAATCGAGGGAGATGAGGTTGAATTTACTTTAGAGCTTGAACCTTCTCAGATCAGAGTGTTAGCCGATCAACAGCGTTTGCGTCAAATGTTGGTTCACCTCCTCCAAGTTGCTCTCCAATTTACAGAACCTGGTGGCAAAATAGGTCTGAGGGTGAATCGTTGGGCTACCTGGGTTGCTTTTACTGTTTGGCAAACGGGAATGGGTATTCCTGAAGAGTCCCAGCAACTCATCTTTCAAGAATTTCAACACTCAGAAGCACAAAGTAATGGTTTGGGATTGGTTTTAACCCAGCGTCTAGCACGAGCTTCAGGTGGAGATGTTTCTTTTGTTTCTCAACTGGGTAAGGGGAGTGAGTTTACTCTTCTCCTTCCTTGGGAGACAAGTTATAATTTAAATTCCGACACAAATAAGTTAGTTTTAATTGTTGAGGCAATTGCTGGGTATATTGAGAATTTACATGGGATGCTGCGAGAGTTGGGCTATGAAATAGTTATTGCTCGCACTGGGACAGAAGCAATTAATAAAGCACGCAAGTTGCAACCAGAGTTAATTTTCCTTAATCCTTGTTTATCCCAGCTTTCGGGTTGGGATGTTTTCACTCTCCTCAAAGGGGATGTTACTAGGGATATTCCTATTATTATTACGGGAGACGAAGGGGATGAGCAAAAAGCATGGGAAAAAGGAGCTAAGGGGTTTTTGTGTCTGCCAGTAGAAAAACAAGCTTTACAACAAATTATTGTTGAGGAAAGCAATAAAATAGTTATGCCGAAATTAGAGAATTTAACTATTTTGTGTCTCCATCCTGAGCAGGAAAATATTGGTTGGGTAAGCTCGACAATTTATGCTAAATTAGATTTGGTTCTGGGTATGCAATCAGCTCGCATTTTAGAAGCTGATGATTTAGATCAGGCTGAACTTCTTACTCGTGTTTGGGATATTGATGTGGTAATTATTGATGGGAATTTGGCAGAGCCTGTTAGTTATTTGCGATCGCTTAGTGAGTACGATTCTTTGGCAAGAAAACCTTTGGTTACTTTGGATGAAAAAACTACTGAAGCTGCTAACCAAATTCAGGGCCTTTCTGTGTTTCCCTGTTTAATTCCTGCGGCGGAGCAAAGTTTTGAAAAGTTATTACAGGTGATTCAAATTGCTGCTCGTTTTGGGGATTAATTTTTCTTTTTTAGCTAATTAAACCCCACCAAACGGCGTTGCTGAATTGAAAAATGAAACCTTGAAGGGGCACGACATGGCCCGTAAAGCGCGGAGTAGAGAGTGGGGAGTAGTGAGTAGGTAGTAGGGAGTGGGGAGTGGGGAGTGGGGAGTAGGGAGTAGTTGGGTTAGTAGTTTTTGTAAATATATAGTTCATGACTCAAAAAACGTAACGCTCCATTAACCATCAACCATCAACTATCAACTATCAACTATCAACCATATTCTTGTTTTTATTTAACTAACATCTGTTCTGGGCTAACCCGCATCTTCTTAGACTAAAATGGACATTAGTGGTCAAATGTCTAAGAAAAAAGAAATATATGAGAACAAAGGAATTTGCTCGAAAATTGGGGGTATCAACAAAAACCGTGCAACGCTGGGATA
>JADQBC010000081.1 GCA_016903655.1 Gomphosphaeria aponina SAG 52.96 = DSM 107014 | reverse complement strand
GCCATTTTTGTTGATGGTTAATTGTTGATGGTTGATGGTTGATAGTTGATGGTTGATAGTTGATGGTTGATGGTTGATAGTTGATGGTTAATTGTTGATGGTTAACCATGATGAGTGACTCATGATGAGTGACTCATGACCCTCAACTAAGTTTAGCGATCGCCTTCCTCTTTATTAATAATTTTTCTGTCTCCAAATCCCTCACTGTCGCCAATAATACTCTATTTTTATCCACTTCAAACTGCATGGTTGATAGTTGATAGTTGATGGTTGATGGTTCATTGTTGATGGTTAACCATGATGAGTGACTCATGATGAGTGACTAATGACCCTCAACTAAGTTTAGCGATCGCCTTCCTCTTTATTAATAATTTTTCTGTCTCCAAATCCCTCACTGTCGCCAATAATACTCTATTTTTATCCACTTCAAACTGCACTGATACCCGATCATTTCCTGGTTTCCCTGGGGGATCAAGATAAGCTACACAAACTTCTTGATGGTTACTTTCTAATGAACGATATTCTAATTGTTGAGCTAATTTACTACTCATCATTCGTCCCCAATTATCAAAAATTACTTCCGCCGCCGCTTTTTGTGCTAATTCCCCAATATCTAAACGAATTTCTCGCTGTCCTTCTATTGCTACTTTTAACTTTAATGTTAGACTACAAGGATATTTTGTGCCTTGCTCAAAGAGGGGATAATAAGTATAGTTTTGATTATAGGGTTCCCAAAGACGAATGGCATAACTGTGACGTAAATAATCATCTAACTGTTTTACTTGAGTCAAGGCTAAAGCGCCGTGAGACACTGCTTCAAAAGGCTTATCTAAGCTTACTTTATTGCGTCCAAAATAGGAATTTATCAACTGTTGCACTGCAGGAATTAAACAACTTCCGCCTACCAAAACAACTTTTTCAATCTCAGTTTTACTAATCCCTTTACTCAAGGCGATCGCCACTACTTCATCTAAAGTCCTCCGCAATTGTTCAAGTAATTGTTGATTTTCGAGAATTTCTTCTAATTGCTCTCGACTCAAGTGCAACTCATGAGATTTAAAATCCTCTTCATTCCACCAACTTTCTTTGGCTTCTTTTTCCTGAGATAGCCTAATTTTCAGCTTTTCTGCTATTTCTAATAAATTTTGCCAACCCACTTCCCCCACTTCTTCGGGGGAAGCACTAATTCTCCGCAAATAATCTTCAACAATCCAAATATCAATATCTTCTCCCCCCACATAAGCATCTGACTTGGCTAATACTTTTGCTTGTACAATGGTCTCATTTCTTTGGGGTGAATAAGTTGGGGATAATTTGACAGTCCGCACCAAACTTAAATCTAAAGTTCCCCCGCCAAAATCTACTACTAATACTAGCGAACCTGGGCTTTTCACTGCATAACTTAAAGCTGCTGCTGTTGACTCATCTACT
Source organism: Gomphosphaeria aponina SAG 52.96 = DSM 107014 (assembly GCA_016903655.1). Taxonomy (GTDB): domain Bacteria; phylum Cyanobacteriota; class Cyanobacteriia; order Cyanobacteriales; family Gomphosphaeriaceae; genus Gomphosphaeria; species Gomphosphaeria aponina. The sequence continues at coordinate 18,711 of JADQBC010000081.1, read as the reverse complement.
AACTGAATTTTTGAGACCTGCAGACTATTTCCCAAATCTCGAAACCAATCTAAATAGCGCTCAAATGCGCCTACTGGAATAGTAAAAATAACCTGGTCTGGTTTAATATTTTGCTGTAAAATCTGCTGCCAAATTTCTTTAATAAACTTTTCCGCTACCAATGCCGAATCATAATTTAACCCATCAATTTTTCTTCCTGGAGTTTGAAAGTCAGCCACTAAATCCCGTTTAAAAGATTTAAATAAGCGGTAAGGTTGGGAAACTCCTAAGCGCTGCATACGCACTTTTTCCCCCAATACTAATTGATTAGATTCTTGCACAAATAGCAAGGTTGGCACTACTGGTATTTCCCAGGTTTTTCCCTCTTTATTCTTCATTTTTAAGAGGCGGCAAATTCCTGGAAACCTTAATGTTTTTGGTGCTTTAGTATCTGCTTCTATAATACTTACTACCGTATTGCTTGTCCCAAAGTCGATCGCCACAGTTGTCATAATTTTTCAACCATTAAACATAATGGTTGATGGTTGATGGTTGATGGTTGATAGTTGATGGTTGATAAAAGCTTACTTTTCCCCAGGGAGAGTGCGACTTACTTTAGCAGGAATTAAAATGCGATCGCCTTCCCGATAACCAACAAAGCGAATATAAACCAATTCTCCTGGAGTAATTTCCGCCCTATCTGGTTGATGCCATTGAGGATTATAACTTACTTTTTCCCCTGGCTCCCCAATAACTTCATAACCCCAACTTGCCAGTAAATTTTCCAGTGAAACAAAAAGCGCCACTAAGTTTTTTGCTGGCAAATCAGGCTTTATTTCTGCCATTTTACAAGCCGTCGGATAATTAGTCAACAATGATTGCAACTGCTCAAATGTTGCCGAGCGAAAATCAGCAGTTAGCTGTGAGCTTTGTTGTTGCAATTCCTCCCGCAGTCGCCTGCATTGTTGCTCTAATGCTGCTCTGGCTTTCGCCTCGGAAGCTAGTTGGCGTGATTTTTCCGTTAATTCTCCTTGACTTAACAAGTATTTTTTAGCTAATTCTTCCATGTCCTTTGGCGCTACTGCTTCCATTGATTGCTCACCAAAAAGACTTAAAACAAAAGCCGTACCTGCCAACCAGAGAACTATCCCAAAAAAGAGAAGATGAGAGTCAAACATCATTTACCACTGATTGAGATATTCAGTTTCAGAGGTGGTGAGGTTTTCTTGTTCTCCATAATATTCTGGCAGTAATTCCTGTGCTTCCACATTCCCGAGAGCTTTTTCAATTTCTTTAGTAGTTTCAGTACAACTAGAACCAGAACCATTAATTACCCGTTCAGTAATTTTCCCATCTTTACCGATGCGATATTCAATTTTGCGATATTCAGCCATAATTTTCTCCCAATTTTCAAAGCAAATAGAAGGGTTATTACTTCCCTGTCCAATTACAATCATAACGAGAAATTCACTTATTTAATCATTTTCTTCCCCAGCATGGTAAGAACTACGAACCAAAGGGCCAGAACGAACCTGAGAAAAACCGAGAGAACGGGCGATCGCCCCCAACTTTTCAAATTCTGCTGGTGTCCAATATTTTTGCACTGGTAGGTGTTCAAGGGAAGGACGTAGATACTGACCGAGAGTCAGGCGATCGCACTTAACCGCCCGTAAATCTTTCATAGTTTCAATTATTTCTGTTTCTGTTTCACCATGTCCCAACATCAACCCAGACTTAGTGGGAATAGTGGGCGCAAATTCTTTTACCCAGCGCAGAACATTGAGAGAGCGATCATACTTGGCTCCCCGTCGCACAGGTGCTGTCAAGCGTCCCACTGTTTCAAGGTTATGGTTATAACAAGCAGGTTGAGCAGCCACCACAGTTGCTACCCGTTCCCGTTGTGCTGTTTCCCCTCCTTTCCCAGAAAACAAATCTGGAGTCAAAACCTCAATTTGAGTTTCGCAGGTTAGCTCGCGAATAGCAGTCATTACCTGAACAAACCAACCTGCCCCCCCATCAGCTAAATCATCTCTTGCTACAGAAGTCAGGACAACATAGCGCAAACCCAACAACTGTACAGCCTCAGCCACCTTTTGGGGTTCTTCGCGGTCTAAGGCCATTGGTGCATGGCCCTTATCTACTTGACAAAAAGCACAAGCACGAGTACAAGTTGGGCCCATCAACAAAAAAGTAGCCGTTTTCTGAGCATAACATTCCCCCCGATTAGGACAACGCCCTTCCTCACAAATAGTATGAATTTGTCGCTGTTTAATGATACGTTGTACTGTAGAGATTGCCGTTGCTTTTCCGAGAGGACGACGTAACCAAGAAGGCATGGAGCCAACTTGCGATCGCCACTGCTGCGTAGCTCGATTAATTTGGTTCACTTGCTCAATATTTACTGGGTAGGATTAATATTTTACTCTTTTTGGCAATCTCAACGCCAAAAAAACATTGGAAGTTCAGGGTTAAGATAAAAAGAGGCGGGAAACACAAAAAACAAATTCCCCTGAGATGATCATTAATTTTCACATTTTGATAAAATAAAACACAATATATAGTCCTCGAGCCTGACTAACAGGAAAAAAGGAGGAAAAGGGGATAAAATTATATTTCCCCAAACCACAAAACAGTTTAAATTAGTCAATAGTTTTTCTAAGGAGTGAGTCGTGACAACTCAAAAAATATTGGTTATTGATGACACTATGGTCATTCGGAGAATGGTCAAAGATATGTTACCTCAAGGTAAATTTGAAGTTCTCGAAGCTAAAGACGGTCAACAAGGATTAGACCTGATCCGCACTGCCAAACCTGACTTAATTATGTTGGATTTTATTTTACCAAAAATGAGTGGTTGGGATGTTTATCAAGCTATTCAAAAGGAACATAGATTCAAAACAATTCCTTTAGTAATTATGTCGGGACGCAAAGAAGAGGTTAAGGAAAAAATCTCTGAACCTTTTGAGTATTTTGCTTTTGTGGATAAGCCTTTTGACCAAAGGAAGCTTTTTGAATCCATTAAAGAGGCAATCCTTAAGTCGAAAAAACACCCGAAGGTACAAGATATTCCTGTACAAGATACAGCACCTTCCGACCATGTATCAGCAGAAATTAAAGCTCTTAATCAGAAAATTGCTACTATGCAAACTGAAATAGATGGTTTGAAGAAACAGCTTAATCAACTTGTCCAGTTTATTAGACAGAAATTGAAATAATTAAATCAGTTATTAGTTATCAGTTATCAGTTATCACCACATCAGCTCATTTCTATGGATAGTAAAGCCAGATTTATTTTCAAAGTCTTCATCCTCTCAGCAGGTCTTTCTCTTATCATTAAATATGGGGGGATGATGTTACCAATTGGGGCAACTTACCAAAATGCTCTGCTCGGAATTTGTCTGCCTCCTTCAATGTTAGCCTTGGCACTTTGGTGGCGCTTTCGAGTTAATAGCTGACCAATTAATCTGAGGAGAAAATACTTGTGAGTTTTGGTACATGGGTGGGAATTGTCGCTTTTATACTTGCCATGTATATCTTATGGCAAATGCGCCAGCTATTACTGTTACTTTTGACTGCTATTGTTTTGGCTAATGCTCTCAATATGCTAGTAAAATGGTGGGAAGGTTGGGGCATAAAACGGAATTATGCTGTTCTGCTCTCTGTTAGCTTATTAATTACCGCTTTAGTGGGATTTTTCTTGCTAATTGTCCCCCCTTTAGCTGATCAGTTTCAACAGTTAGTAACTAGAGTGCCTCAAGGAATAGAACTGCTCTTTGAGTGGTTAAATACTTTGCAAGATCTTTTGTCAGAAGAGCAAAGTGAATCTTTGCCGTCTCTCAATGAATTAACTCAACAATTACAACCATTAATGAACGAATTATTGGGAAATGGATTAAGTTTTTTTTATGGCTCAGTTGGGGCGGTTCTCAGCTTATTATTGTTATTTGCTTTAACTCTCATGTTACTTGTAGATCCCACTCCTTATCGTCAGGGGTTTTTGCGCTTGTTTCCTGCTTTTTATCGGCGACGAGTTGATGAAATTTTGCTCCTTTGCGATCGCTCTTTACAAGGATGGTTAAGAGGTATTTTTTTCAACATGATTATCGTGGCTTTTTTGAGTTTTATCTGCTTACTAATCCTCGGTATTCCTCTAGCTTTAGCTCAAGCATTACTCACAGGTATCTTCACTTTTATTCCCAATCTTGGGCCAGCTTTAAGTGTAGTGTCCCCCATGGCGATCGCTTTCCTTGAACAACCCTGGAAAGCTTTTGCTGTATTAATTTTATATATAGTAATTCAGCAACTGGAAGGCTATGTTTTGACTCCTTTGGTGATGGGAAAGCAAACTGCACTCCTTCCTGGAATAACTTTACTCGTTCAGATTTTATTGGCTAGCTTTTTTGGCTTTTTGGGTTTATTTCTCGCCCTCCCTCTTACTATTATAGGTCAAGTTCTGCTCACCGAAGTTCTGATTAAGGATATTTTAGACCAATATCAATAGTTCCTTGTTAACCATCAATATTTACACAATTTCTCGGTGAGGCGGGTTTAATTGTAAGTTTAAAGTTATAATTAAACTTTAAATCCCAACCCGCCCGAACCTGCGGTAATTAATGAGAGGGGGACCACAATACCATCAACCATTAACCATTAACCAATAGTAAAAATGCGAACAATAGCAGAAATAAATGATAAAATTCGCAGCCAAAAGGCAGTAGTTTTGACTGTAGAAGAACTGAAAACAAGAGTGAAAGAAATGGGTGTCACCCAAACATTTAAAGAAGTAGATGTTATTTGTACAGGAACCTTTGAACCGATGGAATCTTCAGGAGCAATGATTAATTTAGGACATACAGATCCACCCATTAAAATTCGTCAATGTTGGCTAGATGGTGTTCCTGCTTACGCGGGTTTGGGTGCAGTAGATTTGTATTTAGGGGCAACGGCCATGACAGACTATAGTAATGAAGGGGATAGCTCCTTAATGAGAAAATCACCCCCAGAGCGAGGTGGTGGTCATGTAATCCAAGACCTAATTGCGGGCAAAAAAGTACATTTGCGAGCCATTGGACAAGTTACAGATTGTTATCCTAGAGCTTCTCTAGAAACAAATATCACCCAGGACACCATCAATCAGTTTTACTTATTTAATCCGCGAAATCTATATCAAAATTTTATTGTTGGCGTGAATGGAGGCGATCGCCCTCTGTTTACCTATCTCGGGCCACTACAACCGCGACTAGGAAATGCTGTTTATTCCAACCCTGGAGCTATTTCCCCACTGCTGAATGACCCAAAATTGGAAGTAATTGGTATTGGCAGTAGCATTTTCCTCGGAGGCGCTCGGGGGATGGTAGCCTGGGAAGGAACCCAGCATTTTCCCCTACAAAAACGTTTACCCAATAACACACCCATCGGCCCTGCTGCTACTCTTGCTTTAATTGGAAATGCCAAAGAAATGAACACCCGCTGGGTACGAGGTTGCTATTTCCACAATTATGGCCCTTCTCTCATGCTCGGTGTCGGTGTACCCCTGCCTGTTTTACAGGAAACTGTTGTCCAAAACTGTGCTGTGGAAGATAAAGATATTGTTGCCCCTGTAGTGGACTTTTCTATTCCCAGGCGAGTACGTCCTACTTTCGGTTTGGTAACTTATGCTCAACTGAAAAGCGGTAAGATTACTGTAGATGGAAAAACAGTGCGAGTTGCTCCCCTTGCGAGTTTCTCTCTCTCGCGACAGGTTGCTCAAGCATTAAAACAATGGATCTTGCTTGGAAAATTTACCCTCACAGAACCTGTAGCCCCCATGCCCATGGATCGCTCTTTTCTTCCCCAAGACCGTTTAGGTTCTCAACTCGATAAGGAGTAAATTAGGATTTTCAATATTACTCAGAAGTTTTTTTCGGAATCGGTCGGCTAAGTGATGGTTTTCTGAGGGGAGGTTTCTTTAATTTGGGAATTGGGGTAGAATCATTACCAGGCATCTTGCCCCATTCCCGCTTGGGAAATGGTTTCTTTTTCGGTAATGAACCGATATCCATCCCTCCTTGAATTACTAAAGTTTCCCCCTGCAACTGCACATCCAAATCCCAAAAGTGACCTACAGGTTTATCGGGGAGAGTTCCTTTAAGTTTCAATTTGAAAAATTTAGTTTTTTCCGATTCTCGTCTCGGAGACTGTTTTATTTTTACGATCGCCTTTTCGAGTTCCTGGGAATAAAAAATTACCTCCCCGCGAATAGAAAAGTAACCATTTTGAATTTTCCCCTCTGGTTCAACTACAGTAATTGTCGGGGGCGTTTCAGTTGCACTGAGGGTTTCTGGTTCCCAAACTCCCACAATTTGAACGTGCAAATTGTCGCTTTCCTCCTTAGTACGGGGATAAACCACCCAGAGATGTTCTTGCTCTAAATCTAAGTGCTTTTTAAATAAACCAAGTGTGCGACCTAATAGTACTGCATCAATGGCTGTACCATTAGACCCTAATAGTAATCCTCGTGTCAGTTGCTCTTGACTCACTTGGTATTTACCTCGGATCAGACCAATAGCTCTGTACTGTTTCGGGTGACTTGGTGGGGGTATTGGCTGTTTTCGGATCGAAGAATTCATAAAATACTCCAGAGAGCGAATTAGTCATTAGTCATTAATCATTAGTCCTTAGTCCTTAGTCCCTTGCACTCTGTCCCAGATATTATAACCAATGACCATTAACCATTAACCATCAACCATCAACCATCAACAATTAACAATTAACACCCATGAAAGTATTTCAATCTAAATATAGTCGCTGGATTTATGTGGTTTTGGTGCTGATGTTGCTAGCATTGCTGGGATTTTCCACTTTGCCCTTAGTTACCAGCGTTGTTCAGGCAAATCAGGTACAACAAACTACTAATGCAGCAGATCCACAACTAGAAGCTCAAGCCCAAGGTTATCAACTGGTTTTACAACGAGAACCAGATAATCAAATTGCTTTGCGCGGACTTTTAGAAGTGCGTTTACAACAAGGAAATATGCAAGAGACAATTTACCCTCTTGAAAGATTAGCACAGCTAAATTCTGAACAGGTAGAATATAGCATTTTGCTGGCACAGGCAAAAGCACAAGTAGGGGATTACCAGGGAGCAGAAGTAACTTATCGTGAAATTTTAGCTGCCCATCCAGGCAATATGAGAGCTTTACAGGGCATAGTGAATTTGCTCTTAAATCAAAACCTCCTAGAGGAAAGCATTGAGGTAGTGCAAAAAACTTTGACAACTGCTCCCCAAGCTAATTTAAACCAGCCTAATGCTATAGATGTTACTTCCGTCCAGTTATTGCTTGGTGAGATTTATGCTAGCCAAAATAGTTACCGAGAGGCGATCGCTATTTATGACCAAATCATTGAGCGAGAAGCCAAGGATTTTCGCCCAGTACTCTCAAAAGCCCTAGTCCTCCAACAACAAGGAAAATATGATCAGGCCCAACCTCTATTTGAAACTGCGATTGCTCTGGCACCTGCCATGTATCACAAACAAATCCAAACCATGGCAGCTCAGAGTTTAGCAGAGGAATAAAATCTGCTCATGGTTCGGCTTCGGGCTCGGAAACCACCTCAAAATACTGACTTTCTATCAAAAAAGCTCCCTGAGTAAAACGAACACCCCAATAACCTCCAGGACGGCGATCCATCACTACTCCTTCTTCCCCAATTTCAATTATGTCAGGAGGACGTAACATAGGACTTGGTTCTGCTGTTTTGACATAAGCTGGTAAAGCGGTGACTCGCACTTTGTCACCAATATTAATTTCTTGATTGCTCATAGTTTAGTTTCGTAGAGACGTTTGGCTAGAACTTTTGTATTAAGTTTAGAAGTGACGAGCCATCACTACCTGCTTTGCTCCAATTTCAATCACCTTATAGCTATCCTATAAGTTGTGATATTTTTAGCCGAATCAAATCAGAGCCCCTAGGGGCAACTTATGAATTATTTTTGCTACAAATAGTTAGATATTGCTAGATAAGGATTTTGAAAAAGTTCAAATAAATATTAAGATTAGGATAACATAACAAGTCTCCCAAGCAAGGATCTAAATTTTGCTTTTGTTGAGAGTTTATTAATAGACATCTCCGATGCTCAATCAAAGTAAGCAAGCAGCTACAGGAGGAAACACTTTCGAGCAAGTGTCCTATGAACTTATTCTTTTTGTTGATGATAGTGCTAGTTCTCAAGAATATATCCAGCAAATACAAGGCTATCTTCAAAGCTGGCAATTAGGTAGCCTCTTGAAATTGCAAGTAATCGAGTTAAGGGCTCAACCCCATTTAGTAGAACACTTTCGCCTGGTGGCTACTCCAGCTCTAGTGAAAATTTCCCCTGCTCCTCGCCATACTTTGGCGGGTAGTGATTTAATTGCCCAGTTGAAAAAATGGTTACCTCGGTGGCAAGCTTTACCACAACAACAAGCAGAAAACGGCAATGAGAATGGTAACTCTTCATCAACGTCTTGTACAGGTATTACTTCAGTGGGCTATTCTGCCGAACTGATGCGGTTGTCTGATGAGATATTTCGTCTCAAACAAGAAAAAGAAGCTCTTTTAGAACAATTACAATTTAAAGATCAAGTGCTGGCAATGTTAGCCCATGATCTGCGTAGTCCTCTCACAGCAGCTTCCCTTGCTGTGGAAACCCTCGAACTGGCTCAAAATCAGCCAGATCCTGAAACCAGTAAGAAAATCAAAAAGCAACTTTACAGACAGGCAAGATCCCAATTTCAAATTATGAACCGCATGATTACGGATCTCCTGCAAGCATCATCAAGTATTAGTAAAAAATTGGAGGTTAAACCTGAAAAGTTATCTTTACAAAATCTTTGTGCGCAAATCACTACTCAATTGACTCCGAGGTTGCAGCAAAAATTCCAACATCTCAAGCAAGATATTCCTCAAGATTTACCAGCCGTTTATGCTGATGAAGAGTTAATCCGTCAACTGCTTGTAAATTTATTAGATAATGCGATTAAATATACCCCAGCAGCAGGAACAATTACTCTTTCCATTCTTCACCGCACTGCTCAAAAAATTCAGGTAAATGTTTCTGATACAGGCCCGGGTATCCCAGAAGCAAAACGAGAGCGTATTTTTGATGGACATTTTCGCTTGCAGCGAGATCAATCTCAGGAAGGATATGGGCTAGGTCTTTCTCTCTGTCGCAAGATTGTCTGCGCCCACTATGGCGAAATTTGGGTGGATAGTGTTACAGGTGGTGGTAGTAGTTTTCAATTTACTTTGCCTGTTTATCGATGATTTTGTCTCAAGAAAAATCAAATTCCAATGCTATTTTTAGCCTCAATGATGGAGGAAAAAACAATAGACATCTCCAATAATTATGGTAGAAAAGAACATGAAAAGTTATTAAGTTATGCTGCTAAAAATGAGATGACTATTTCGGAAGTAATCAGAGATTGGCTCAAACAGTAGATTATTTGAAAAAAGTCTAGCAATGTTTAGCACAACACAATTAAAAATCAACCAGTATTTCTCATCCCAGCCGCAATCCCATTAATAGTTAACAACGCACCGCGCAATAACTCTTCTTTACTGTAACGAGATTGAAGAACAGTAAACTGCTCCTGATTCATAGATTGACGCAAACGTTTGAGCAGGGAAACTTGTAAAAATCCCAAAGGAACAATAGTTCCATTTCTCAATTGGACTGAACGTTGTAAATCAGGATCATTATCCAACAGTCTTTCTTGACCGTTAATTTTCAGCACTAAAGAGCGAGTGAGGTAATATTCCTGAGAAATTTGTGCAAACAGTCTGGCAAATCTCTCTTTATCTTCTGGTTTGGAAAGCTCATTTACATAGTGAGAAGCCATTTGCAAATCCACTTTTGAGAGCGTCATCTCTACTTTAGAGATCACCATCTTAAAAAATGGCCATTTGAAATAAAAATAACGTAAAAGTTTCAGATTTTCTTCTGGTTCTTCTTCAAGAAACTGTTGAAGACCTGTCCCCACACCATACCAAGCAGGTAAGAGAAAACGACTTTGAGTCCAACTAAATACCCAAGGAATGGCCCGCAAAGTGCTGAGGTCTTTTTTGCTACTTTTACGCCTTGCTGGACGAGAGCTTATTTGCAACTGACTAATTTCTTCGATCGGAGTGACAGAGAGGAAGAAATCAATAAAGTCAGGTTGCTCATAGATCAAAGCCCGATAAGCAGCACGCCCTCGCCCTGCTAAATCTTCCATAATCTCGTTCCAAGGCTCAATATCATCAAAACCACTACCTAACAAACTTGCTTGTATTACAGCAGTGCTAATTGTCTCTAAATTATACAGTGCCAGTTCTGGCAATGAATATTTAGAAGCCAGCACTTCTCCCTGCTCTGTTATTTTGATGCGTCCGTTGATGGTTGAAGTGGGTTGTGCCAAAATAGCTGCATAAGCAGGGCCGCCACCCCTACCTACAGAACCCCCCCGTCCATGAAAGATTCTCAGAGCCACTCCATACTCTGAAGCTATTTTTTGCAAGGCTTTCTGGGCTTTATGTATCTCCCAATTACTACTCAAAAATCCCGAATCTTTATTACTATCCGAGTACCCTAACATTACCTCCTGCAAGTTTACGGGTTGCAAAGCAGCAGGTTTGATCATTTGCTCATATCCCCCTGCCAAACAAGCTCTGTATAAAGGGATTTCAAATAAGGCACTCATGACTTCAGGAGCCCGCCTCAGATCATCTACTGTTTCAAACAGCGGCACAATCCGCAGGGTGCTGCTACTTGTTGCTGGGTCATATAGCCCCGCTTCTTGGGCTAATAACAGCACCTCTAGCACATCACTTACATTCTCGCTCATGCTAATTATGTAAGTCTGGCACATTTCCAATCCAAATTCTTCTTGCAACCCACGCAATATTCTAAAAGTTTCTATTGTCTCTTTTGTTTTTTCCCCAAAGGGCATTTCCACTGGAATTAACGGCCTACGAGTTTTCAATTCTTCTACTAACCATGCAGTTCGTTCTGCTTCCGATAACTCGTTATAGGGTTTTGGCAAAATTTGCAGATATTCTGCTATTTCACTAATTGCATCTGAGTGAGTAGTTGAGTCTTGGCGAAAGTCTAGTCCCGTTAAATTAAACCCATATATTTCTACCTGACAAATTAAATTATCTAGCTCCTGACAGTTAATTTGCGTTTCTTCTAGGTTACTTTTGATTAGCTGTAATTCTGCCCAAAAGTCTTCCCCAGTTCTAAAAATATTATTTGAGTTAATTTTCCCTACTGTTTGTCTTTCTTCTGGGGTTGAGAGGCGGTTGTTGCGCTTTCTTGTGTTTTCAAGTCTTTTTTTGATATAAGCCAACTTCAGCCGATAGGGTTCTTGGCGATAGCGAATTGCTAATTCTTCATAAACATCTGGCATTTCTTGTCTATCTTTTTCCAAGGAGTCGAGCAAGTCTTGCAATACACTGCTCCAATGCAGGGATATACTTAACAATTCTGTTAATTTGTTAATCGAATCTAAATATTTTCCCAACACTAAATTCCGCTGATAGCAAGCGGTTTTCCAACTCACTTCTGGAGTCACCGATGGGTTGCCATCTCGATCTCCCCCTACCCAAGAACCAAAGCGACAAAAATTCTTGCTTGGTGGCTTTAAATTAGGAAAAGTCTTTTCTAAACTCTCGACTACTCTTTCATATAATTGAGGAATAGCGTCAAACAACACTTCATTAAAATAGTGCAAGCTATAATCAACTTCATCTAATACTGTTGGTTTAAACTGATGCAATTCATCAGTCCGCCACCAGAAACGAATTTCTTCGGTGAGTTGTTTTTTTGCTGTTTCTGCTTCCCAAGAAGTATTCAATCCCATTGCTCGAAAAGCTTCTTCTGCTCGATCTAGTTTTTGCAGAATTTTTGCTATTCGCCGATGTTTTTCTCTGATTGTGTGGCGCACAATTTCTGTTGGATGGGCTGTAAATACTAAACGAATATCTAATTCATCCAGTAACCGCTGAATCTTCATTGGCGGCATATTTAGTTGCTTCAAATAGGGGAAAAGCCACTGAAATGTCCCTCCTTTTTTTGGCGCATTCTCATCAAATAAGCTTTTCTCTAACAGATTTGCCCCAAAACTACTCTTCTCGGCTTTACTTCCATTTTCTCTTGCATGCTGCTCTTTTTGACTGCTTGCACGCCTTGATAGTTGTTGGTCTCTTTGTTCGTAGTGCTGCTCTACTATATTAATTAATTGAAAATAGAGCGCAAAGGCTCTTGATGCTTTAATTGCATCACTCAGTTCTAGTTTTTCAATTAATTGGGTAATAGATAATTCTGGAATTTCTGTTACCTGGATCTCTGATGAACATATAGCGCGGAGCTTTTTTAGTAAATTTACTAACTCTTGCCCACATTCATAACCCAGTACCGACTCCCACAAATCTTCTACCAGTTTAATTCTGTTTATTAATAATAAATCCGATGTGGAAAATATGCTCAATTCTGGCGTATATGATTCCACGTCTGCTGTTTTTCCGTAGGGTATAAGCGAACTCATAGTTATTAGCTCTATTAATTAATACTTTATTTATCTTTGCTCTTCTTTGGCTCACAAAATTCTCAGCTTTTCTTTTTTCCCCTTTTTTATTTTGCTATCAGGTTTTTAACAGTTATCAGTTATCAATGATGGGTTGATCTTTGGGTAAATAAAGCAGTCGGAAACCATTAGCCTTGATATCTGTTCATTGAGCAACAGTTTTCTCCCCCGTCTTACTTTCTTTCATTGGCTGTTCTGATATATTTATGCGGTAAAACGTGCCAGATCGTCGCATTTTACAAGAATAGCATCTTTATCAATCACGATTGAGGTATCCCTCAAAGCCTTTAACAATATGTTAAAGGTATGACCACATAAAGAGCCCATTATTCCAGTTTTTCAATTGTTTTTAATATTTAATTTCCACTCTCCAACTGCGATCATCCGTATTTTCTAGAGGAACTCTAAGTATGGGTAAGCGATCGCCTCTAAATACTTCTTCACTTGCTTTTCCCATTTCTATTATAGTTTCTCCTACACTCGACACTGCTTTTCTACTTAATACATAAGGCGTTGTCACTATACTTATCAATCTAGACATCTGAGCGTTATTTACATTTTTCATGGCTCTTTCTCCCCTTTCTTTCACACTTAATTTCTCCCATTTTTTTCTTCCCCAGTCAATCTTCTTTTTTTTCCTTACCCTTTTTTTTCCGCTCCAGTTTTTTATTTTATTTTTCTTTTTTTTGAAAATCTGTTACATTTTATACCATTTACTTGCTTTTAGCTTTCTCTTACTGCTCTTGAGACAGCCAGTCACCATCTAATCTTTGATCATTTCCCATCTCCAAACCCCATGGAGATTAACCCCATTAAATTTTCTCAATTATGTCTTAGTTGTTTCACTCTCCTCATCTCTAACCAACAATTTTTGCCTCTTAACTTTGCGGATAGGAAAATTAGCGTACAATGCCGTTATCCGCTGATCACTTTCGAGGGTAAATTCTGTTTCATCTTGGTCTATTTCCAAATAGCGAGCAATCACCTCAAGAATTTCTTGACGCATTGACTCAATCATTTCTGGGCTAATACCAGCTCTGTCATGGGCTATCACCAGTTTCAAGCGACGTTTGGCTTCATCCCGACTACTATTTGTGTTACTCCAGTTAAAAAGTCGTTCAATCAGTTCGTTAATCATTGGTCTAGTTTATGGTGAGCTGCAAAAAAATTAACCTTTAAACAAACGACGAATACGGTTGATTAAATTATCGTTGTGTGCCATCAAGTCTAAAAAGGGAACTTCTTCTTTCCCTTCTAAACGTTTGGCAATATTTTCAAATGCCATTCCTGGCAGACTGGGCTTACTATCTAAAACCAATGGCTCCCCTCTGTTACTTGAAACAATAATTCTTTCATCGTCGGGAATAATGCCTATCAATGGAATTACCAACAGATCTAAAATATCTTCCATACTCAACATTTCATTTTGTCGAATCATTTCTGGTCTTAGCCGATTAATAATCAAACGAATGGTTTTGATTTCGTGAGCTTCGAGTAGGCCCACCACCCGATCTGCATCCCGCACTGCTGCTACTTCTGGCGTTGTGATAATCAGTGCTTCCGTGGCTGCGGCGATCGCATTGCGGAAACCTGTTTCTATGCCTGCTGGACTATCCACCAATACATAATCATAATTTTTTGCCAAGTTACTAATCAGATCTTTCATCTGAGTTGGCGTTACAGCATCTTTATTTCTGTTTTGAGCTGCTGGCAATAGCACCAAGCCTGCTTGTCGTTTATCTTTTACTAAAGCTTGTTCTAAGCGACATTCTCCTGCAATTACTTCAATTGCTGTATAGACTACTCGATTTTCTAGTCCCAAAATCAGGTCTAAATTTCTCAGTCCAAAATCCGCATCTACTAAAGCTACTTTTCTGCCGAGGCGGGCTAGTGCCATACCTAAATTGGCTGTTACACTTGTTTTCCCCACTCCTCCTTTCCCAGAGGTAATCACAATAATCCGACTCATATTTGTGTATTTTTTTTACTTAATTACTTAATGTGGGAATCTTTACCAAGGTCCAAATTTCTTCAAGAAAGAATTATTTTTGGCAAAATTTATCGTTTGCGCAATGCGAATCCCTTCAGGTGTAATATAAGCCACCTCTGGCATCAACTGAGAAGGAGGTGACTCAGGTGCCCTGGCGATCAAATCCGCTATCCTTAACTGAGTTGGTTCCATTCTTAATGCCATAATCTTCGCTTCTCTGTTGCCCATTGCTCCTGCGTGAGCAATACCCCTAAGACTGCCCCAAACCAATATATCCCCAGCAGCAATTATTATCCCTCCTGGATTACAGTCTCCTTGTATTATTATTGTTCCTGGATGCCTCACCTCACTTCCTGATCTTACTGTTGTTTGCAGATAAAGAGGCTCTGCTAGTTGTTGTTGTTGTGACTGCTCTACTTCCAAATTTATTGCTGGTAACATTTTTTCTTGTTGGACTGAATAACCTGCTGTAGCTGCTGCCACCGCTGTTTGCCGCCTACTTGTACAAACCCACTTTAATTGCAGCTTTACTTCTTTCAGTGTTTCTGCAATAGTTTGTAATTGTCTGCCATCCAACAAACGATCTTTAGCGAGCAAATGCACTGCTGTTCCTGCTTGCCAAGCATGTTCACTACCCTGCAAACGATATTTTAGATCCTGCCAAAGCACTGACCAATCTGTTTGCTGTTCTGTTTTTCCTGATGTTGGCAAAATTAACAGCACTTTTTCTCCCTCACTTTTCAAGGAGACTTGTGAGTACTCATTTACCTGGTTTCCTGCTCTTGAAACACCAGCTTCAGCTCCAGTTGCTACAGTTGGTTGATCCCCCTTATTATTGGACGATGATTCACTATGTTTTTCTTTTAATGACATTTTTCGGGGAGTAATCCTATCATTATTTAACTCAAGCAACCAGAATACATTTTTTATGCCTTTAAACTACATTAATGACTCCAGGATATTTTTCCTTGACCCTAAAAATCTAGGAATTGGAAGCAGTTTCGGGGGGCGCTGGGTTATGTTTTTTCTGGCGTTATATTTTCCCTGTCATTATAGAAGAAAAATCATCCCTATTTTCCCCTTATTTTTCTCTCCAGATATTCCATCTTATTTTAAGCGATGATAAACCGTTACCAATCCTTGTTCATCCCCTACATTTCCTGGAAACAATACTACTGGCAAATTGGGAAATTTTAAATGTTCTTTTGGGGTGCGTAACATTGAACAACCTGGGAGAATTTGACCTAGTAACCTTGCTGAACTCAATTTTAGTCCAGTACTCAGTACATCGTTGGAGGTAATCCCACCTTTGCTAATCAAAAACCCGATTTCCGCTGGCAATCCCCGTACCACATCCATAAGTAGTGAGGAAACTGCCGTACCAAAATCTAACCGCTGCCCCACATTTGCAAACAGTAGTTCTTGACGGCTAGTATAAACCACTGGAGTCTGTTGTTTTTGATAAACTTCTTGGACTTGCTGAAGTATTTTCAAGAGCAACCTGTCTCTTTCACTGGGATTATCCCGTAAAGCGGCTACTTCTACTTCAATTCCTATTACATCTGGCTCTTTGAGCAATTGTGCTAACTGTTGAGTTGTTTTGCTAACATGAGACCCGACTAACACAACTCCAGGATTTTGTGTGAGTTTGTATTGAGCCATGTTTTCTGGAGCCAATGGTTGTGGGCCTAATTGTGCTAAAGAAGTCAAAAGACTAGCTGCACTACGAAACAAAAAACGTTTTCCTTTTTGAGTCGCTGCTAAAATATCTGCTGCAAAGTAATCTAAGTCTGTTTGCTTTTCTCCATCCACAACAGCACATTGATTGCCTGTGAAATTCATTAAGCGATCGCCACTTCCTGATCGCAGCTCAGAGAGTAAAAATCTTTCTACTGCGCCTGAAGTGATGCGACCTTTGGTTTTTTCTTCAACATAGTCAGGCAGGTAGGAATGCTGGTAACCAAAAACAGAATCACGGGCAAATTCTGTTTCATGGACTGGAACTTTTACGCCATCAATGATCAGATAATGGATGCTATTAAGAGTCACTCGTCCTCCCTCAAAGAAAGCTGGGACGAGAAAATGAGCATCAAATTTACCTAGTTCTTGAGCAATTACGTCTGTTTCTATGGGATAATGTCCCCGTAAAGTTGAGTCGGAACGACTGACAACCAGAAAATCTCGGATTTCTAAAGCTTCGATGGCAATTTTCAGGTTGTGGCAGACTTCTCTTGTAACCTGGGCGGCTTTTTCTGGAGTTAATGCTCTAGTATTGGTCAAAATAAAGAAGATTGGTTGTTCATCTGCTAGTCCTAATTTGAGAGTTTCTACATCCCAATTCATGAGTAACAAACAGCTATGTACTGTCTGAGAACCTGTGGGATCGTCATCGAGAACAATTATTTTGGGTGGATTATTCATTTTAGCCTTTAATGCTGTATGGAGTGATTTTCTCATTTTTTGGTGATGGAGTAACAAGGAACGCAGAATTTCTCCTCGAGATAGTAAAATCAATTTAAACAGTAAAATAAATGAGGATAATCTAATGGTTTTCTGTTATGGATGCTTTTAATCCAACCCCCCCTCTTTGGACAAAGACCGCAACTCACGCTGTTGAATTTTGCTGCCCTAGTTGTCGTGCTAGTGCGAGCCTGGCGCAACAGGTTTGGCTCAACCGTAACGCTCCAGTGATGGGTCATGATAATCGCCGCAAATGGCAGGAGTTTTATCAGTGTCAATGTAATTATGTTTGGTGGGCGTGGAGTACAGATCGACCACCGTCGCAGTTGTCACAGCCAGATAATCCCCCCATTTGGGAGTAAATTGAAGGAAAGAAAGAGATATATATGACGCAGTTTGCCAAAATTCTGATTGCTAATCGAGGGGAAATAGCCCTGCGTATTCTCCATAGCTGTGAAGAACTCGGGATTGGAACGGTTGCGGTTCACTCTACAATTGACCGCCATGCTCTCCATGTTCAGTTGGCTGATGAAAGTGTTTGTATTGGCCCGCCTCCGAGTGGGAAAAGTTATCTCAATATTCCGAATATTATTGCTGCTGCTCTAACACGTAACGCAACAGCTATTCATCCAGGTTATGGGTTTTTGGCGGAAAATGCTCGCTTTGCGGAAATTTGTGCTGATCACCAGATTGCTTTTATTGGCCCGACACCTGCAGCAATAATGGCGATGGGTGATAAGTCAACGGCAAAAAAAACTATAGCTAGGGCAAAAGTGCAGACTGTACCAGGAAGTCCAGGTCTGGTGGCCACTGAAGCAGAAGCCAGGGCGATCGCTCGAGAAATTGGGTATCCTGTAATTATTAAGGCGACAGCAGGAGGTGGTGGTCGGGGAATGCGTCTAGTAAGGGCTGAAAGTGACTTGAGTAAACTATTTTTTTCGGCAGTTGGGGAAGCGGAAGCGGCTTTTGGTAATGCGGGTGTCTATCTAGAAAAGTTTATTGAGTCTCCCCGTCATATTGAATTTCAAATTTTAGCTGATAGTTATGGGAATGTGATCCATTTGGGGGAAAGGGATTGTTCGATCCAGCGTCGCCATCAAAAGTTACTCGAAGAAGCGCCTAGTCCTGTTCTTAGTCCTGGACTACGAGCAAAAATGGGTGATGCGGCAGTGCGGGTGGCTAAGTCGATTAATTATGTGGGTGCGGGTACTGTTGAGTTTCTGCTCGATAAGTTTGGGAATTTCTATTTTATGGAAATGAATACCAGGATCCAAGTTGAGCATCCTGTCACGGAAATGATTTCTGGTATTGATTTGGTGCGGGAACAAATTCGCATTGCTGCAGGGGAGAAATTACTCCTGAATCAAAAACAGGTGCAGTTGCGCGGCCACGCCATTGAATGTCGCATTAATGCTGAAGATCCTGAGCATAATTTTCGGCCTCACCCAGGGAAAATTAGTGGTTATCTCCCTCCTGGTGGCCCTGGGGTGCGCATGGATTCCCATGTCTATACTGATTATGAAATTCCTCCTTATTATGATTCTCTCATTGGGAAGTTAATTGTTTGGGGTCCTGATCGCGATTCGGCTATTCAGCGGATGAAACGAGCTTTGAAAGAATGTGCGATTACTGGAGTGCCTACTACTATTGGCTTCCATCAAAAAATTCTGGAAACTCCTGCATTTTTAGCAGGGGAGG
>JADQBC010000119.1 GCA_016903655.1 Gomphosphaeria aponina SAG 52.96 = DSM 107014 | reverse complement strand
AAAAGTTCCCCCATTTCCATCATTGGTTTGTACCCGAATACTGTAGGAATTTTTCGCTTCAAAGTTAAAACTTGCTTTAGTTCTTAATTGGTTGCCTACTATTTCAAATGACCCATTATCTGTGCTTCCTGTCCCTGCTACTAAACTATAAGTGTGCGTATCTCCTGCGTCTTCATCCGTGCTTGTTAAATTCCCCACTACTGTCCCAATAGCTTGATTTTCATTTACACTGTTGTTAGAAATGTTGATATTTGTTGGGACATCATTAATATCATTTACCCCAATGGTCAAGACTTTCTCAAATATTCCCCCTTTTCCATCATTGGTTTGGACTTTAATAGTGTAGGAATTTTTCGCTTCAAAGTTAAAACTTGTAGCAGTTTTTAGTTGTTTGTTGACATTATCAATCTGGAAGAAAGTGTTGTCTGGATAGTTAGCATTATCTACCAAACTGTAAGTATGAGGGTCTTTTGGATCTTCTACGTCGGTAGTAGTTAAATTCCCCACTACTGTCCCACTAACCCTATTCTCATTTACACTACTAGCTGATAAGTTGATGTTTGTTGGAGTAGTGTTTAGGTCATTTACCCCAATTGTCAATACTTTTTGAAAAGTTCCCCCTCTTCCATCATCAGTTTGTACCCGAATACTGTAGGAATTTTTCGTTTCAAAATCAAAACTTGCTTTAGTTTTTAACTGGTTGCCTACTATTTCAAATAACCCGTTATCTGTGCTTCCTGTCCCTGCTACCAAACTATAAGTGTGCGTATCTCCTGTGTCTGGGTCTGTAGTCGTGAAATTCCCCACTACTGTCCCAATCGGTTTATTTTCGTCTAGATTATTAGGAGAAATATTGAGATTATCGGGATCAGCATTGACAGTAATTACCGTTTTGGTGAGTTCCCCGCTAAATGCTGTTGCTCCTCCATTGCTGGTGACATTTGCTGTTCCCCCTGCAACTCCTGTAGTTTTGTCCCAGAGTCGCAGAGTAATATTAGCCTTACCATACCAGTTGGCATTGGGAATAAACCGTACTTTGTGAGTACTATCTAACAAGCGGGCGCTTGTTTCGGTTACAGTACCAAAGTCAGTCCAACTACTCCCACCATTGGTGGAATATTGCCAATTTCCATTACTGTTATCAACCGCAGTGACTGCTACCGCTTCTACTATTCCGTCTAGATCAGCTATTGTATTGTTAGTGATTATCTCTGCTACAGTATTGCCAGTTATAACCGACGCAGTGTCATTTTCGCTAATGAGATCCAAGTTGTAAATGAGATTTTCTGAGTTATTTTTCAGATACTTAATAGTACCCAACCTCTCCCCAATCAAAGCATCTAAATCCCCATCTGCGTCAAGATCAGCCAAGGTGGGAGCGCCGTGATTCCCCACATCGAAAATGTTTCCTCCTTCGACAAATTGGGGATTGCTGCTATTTCCTGTGTTTTGAAAATATTTGATCGTCCCATCAACCGCCCCAATCAAAGCATCTAAATCCCCATCTGCGTCAATATCTAAATCTACTAATATTAGCTTGCTGAAATTCCCCACATCTACACTATTGAAAGGGTTTCCTGTCCCTGTTACTGCGATAAACTTGGGATTGCTACTATTTCCTGTGTTTCTAAAATATTTGATCGTCCCATCAATCGCCCCAATGAAAGCATCCAAGTCCCCATCTTTGTCAATATCAGCCAAGCTGGGAGCGCTATGATTGCCTACATCCACCCCATCAAAAGGGTTTCCTGTCCCTGTTACTTCGATAAATTGGGGATTGCTACTATTACCTGTGTTTCTAAAATATTTAATATTCCCAAAAAATTCCCCAATCAAAGCATCCAAATCCCCATCTTTGTCTATATCTACTAAATTAGGAGTGCTGTAATTCCCCACATCCTGCCCATTGAAAGGGTTTCCCGTGCCTGTTACTGGGATAAACTTGGGATTGCTACTATTTCCTGTGTTTCTAAAATATTTTATAGTCCCATCACTCGCCCCAATCAAAGCATCCAAATCCCCATCTTTGTCTATATCTACTAAATTAGGAGTGCTGAAATTCCCCACATCCCGCTTATTTAAAGGGTTTCCCGTACCTGCTACTGCGGTAAATTTAACAAAACTGGGCGCTATATTGGTTGTGGTAGTCTGAGGTACGTTTTCAAAGTACTTAATAGTCCCATCACTTGCTCCAATGAAAGCGTCTAAATCCCCATCTTGATTGATATCAACTAAAGTAGGAGCGCTGTTATTCCCCACATCCACCCCATTGAAAGGGTTTTCTGCCCCTGTTACTGCGATCAATTGGGGATTGCTGCTACTTCCTGTATTTTTAAAGTATTTAATTTTCCCATCTCCTCCCCCAACAAAAGCATCAAAATCCCCATCCCCGTCGATATTAGCTAATATAATTTTGCTGTAACTACCCACCCCTTCCCCATCAAAAGGGTTTCCTGTCCCTGTTACTTCAATAAATTGGGGATTATTGCTACTTCCAGTATTTTTATAATATTTAATCTCACCATAAATTTCCCCAATAAAAGCATCAAAATCCCCATCTCCGTCAATATCTACCAATGTGGGAGTGCTGTTGTAACCCACGTCTTGCCCATCAAAGGGGTTTCCTGTGCCTGTTACTGCGATAAATTTGGGATTGCTGCTATTTCCCGTATTCCTAAAATATTTTATACTCCCATAAAATTCCCCAATCAAGGCATCAAAATCCCCATCTCCGTCAATATCTACCAATGTGGGAGCGCTATAAAGGCCCACATTCACTCCATTTAAAGGGTTTCCCGTGCCTGTTACTGCGATAAATTTGGGATTGCTGCTATTTCCTGTATTTTTAAAATACCTTATATTACCATTGCTTTCTCCCAAGAAAGCATCTAAATCCCCATCTTTGTCGATATCTACCAATGTGGGAGTGCTACCAGAGCCCACATCCACACCATTAAAGGGGTTAGCCGTGCCTGTTCGTGCCTCAAATTTTGCCATAATCTTAGCCTCCACTTACACTGGGAGGGATAGTTTTTTTGCTCTCTTAATTTAGTATAAATCATCTTTACTGGAATTTGTCAAGGGTATCCAGGAAAAAACAGGCAAATTTAACATTTATTAACAATTCTAAAAAAAGATGTGAGGGCTGCTCTTTACTTTCTCTTGCTGGGCGGGTTGGGGGCTGGGTTTGAGTTAGTTGGTCACTTTTTCCTCGCCTAACTCAAAACCAGCTTTTACTTTATGGTTCTTCTTGTCAAACCGCCCCCCTATTTTCTATTTTTTTACCCTTGGAGTTTTTGCCTCACGAGCCATCTTCATAAACATACTCATGCTCGGCCCAGGCTTGCGCCGTGTATTACTGGGAGTAGGCATTAAATTGTTAGGAGCAAATGTCATTTCTTCTTTGGGTTTATTGCCATTGCTCTTATACATCGCCTTTACCCATTCTGGCGCATCAGGGACAGTTTGACTCGAAGAACTACTCGGTGCTGCTGAGGCAGCTTCTTTAACTGACTTTTTCTTTGTACTCGTCTTTTTGCTTTTAACTGGTTTGGCTTTTTTCTCCTCTGTTCCTACTACTTCAATCTGTTTCTCTTCTGCTACTTCCTGTTTTTTCTCTTCTTCAGGCTGGGGTGGAGCTGCTAGTGCTTCCTCTTTTGGCTTGCTCTCTCCGCTCTCGTCTAGTTGGAGGTAGTATCCATCTTGTTTCTTTTTCTTTCCTAAACCGCCGAATATTTTTGTGATCAACATTTATTTTTACTCCGTTATGAACGTCTTTATGCTTTTAGTACAAAACAAAAGCAATTCAATGTTATCACATTGTGAATACGAGAATTGCCTGACTGAGGCTGTTAAGCTTTTGTTATAAAAGACAGAATGCCATTTTTCGCCATTTTTGGCAATTTTTTGTTACAAAAATTAACATTAAATCATTTGGGATGCCCTAAAACCAGGGAACAAGTCTTATAATCTTAAGTAAAGTTAACATAACTCTATGAACTCAGTATGGGATAACCAGGAGACGCTCACACTCCATTAAGTCATACTATCATCTCCATCTGCGAGCATCCGCGGGCTTCAAGCGTTTTATAATTAAGCAATGCCTAGAAATTTCCCGTAAAAATATTTTTCCAATCATTCTTCATACTCACAACCTGCCAAGCATTCTCCTGTGCTGCATTGAGAGAAGCATTATCTGCTTCTTGATAAACAAATTCCCTTTCTGCATCATCATGGTTGATGAGTAGTTGAAATGAAGGTAAGTTGTTGCTCCCAACATAAGTAAGCATGGCAATATCACCCCCAGATCTCACATTTCCTGCTGCAAAAATAGGAATCTGATGAATGTGTAGGTCAATATTAACTGGTTTAACCTCTTTGTCATTAAATGAGTTAAGTTCAGGGATACGCCACATTACCCAGTTACCATCTTGTTCTCTAAATTCCTTTTTCACACTGCTACCAATAACTTGTTGGGACTCAATAGCATACATTTCTTCAGAGATAATCCGAATAAAATCAATACCACCCCCTGAACAAATCCAAGTTTGAAAGCCATTAGCACGGAGGTATTCCAATAATTCTACCATTGGTTGATAGGCTAACTGGGTATAGGGAAGGTTGAGAGTAGGATGCACACCTTGGGCAAAAAATGCCTGAGCTTCTGTTGTAAATTCAGCTTCAGTTTTGTTACTGTGTACAGCAGCCACCAGTTCCATTATCGCCTGTTCTCCCGCTGCTTTGATATATTCTAAATCTCCTGCTAAAGCTGCTTGGAAAGGTTGTTTTTCTTTCAGTGTGGGGTCAGCTGCTGCCATTTGTTTAATTTTTTCTAACACAAACATCCCCTGAATTAAAGGTTGTTCTGGCCAGAGTGTACCATCATTGTCAAAAGTAGCAATGCGTTGACTGACCTCCACAAAATTAGGACTTCCTTTTGTGGTAACACTTTCCACAAATTCTATCATAGCTGTTTTCACAGTTCCTTCATTCCAAGAAGGAAGAGGATCTGGAGTTTGCGCAGTGGCGAGGGAGGTTAACCCATTTACGGAAACAATAACAACAGCAAAAATCAAGGCGATCGCTAAATAAACTCGTTTCATTAATTAACTTTATTTTTATTTCTCAATATCATTATTTTCTAATCTACCCTAACCATTTAGGCAAAAAAACCTTATACTCTCTAACTATTGTTATTCAAAAATTCATGCTTGTTGAATTTTTTCAATTATTATTATAGCAAGGGATGGTACTGACAATCAATGGGTTTAAACCCATTGTCTCTGCTGGAGATAATGAAAAGATTGTCCGAAAAAACATGAGCAAAGCTCTAGTACCTTGAGAATTTTTCAACTTGACTTGAATAAAAAATATTTAATTTTTTTTCAAAAATACCTGTTTATATCATTTTTATCAAGAGGGAATAAATTACTACAACTTGAGCCAAAGTCCTCACACTGAGGACTAAATGTTGCAATAACATAATATTTTTAGTTCGTTTTAACAGACTTTAGCTATGAAACAGGGAATATCTTCCCGAGAAGATGATGCAATTGCTACAAAATTCAAACAAGTTCAAGATAAAAAACCCTACTCTTTGACCTGAGTAGGGCTGCTTACAATTAAGGAGCTAAAGCATGACCCCGTAGAAGACTGCCAACAGTTTTAGCAGTAATTTTCATCTGCACCAGAGGATTTGCGGGAACTACAGTTTTATAAAGATAACTATCAAAAGTCATTTTCTGAACATCCTTATCAGAACACATTTCCACAAAAGCCTCACGAGTGGCATCAGTACGATAGAATACCCGCTGTAAAATATCCAGAACCAGGTAAGTCATACCATACTTTTTATCCCAACGCTCCAGATAAAGTTTAAGATCAGCTTCAGTAGGGAGACGCTCACCGCCGTTAGTGGTTTCTACAAGAGTTTCTGCACACATTCTCGCAGATTTTGCTGCAAAATAAATCCCCTCACCAGAAGACTTAGTAACTGTACCTGCTGCATCACCTACCAAAGCTACCCTACCCACAACTCGGCGGGGGCGGGGATGTTCTGGGATGGGGTGAGCTTCCACCTTAATAATTTTGCCACCTGCTAATTTACGGGCTGCACGAGCGCGAATACCAGCTTGCAGATTTTTGATCATCGCTTTGTTAACCTTCATTGTGCCAGTTCCCACTGCCACATGGTCATATTTGGGGAATACCCAAGCGTAAAAATCTGGAGAAACATCATTGCCCACGTACATTTCCGCCAAGTCTTCATAGTAAGTCATTAGATGTTCAGGGAGACGAATCCGCTCCTGAAAAGCGATCGCATAATTATAATCTCCAGCATCGATCGCCTTAGCAATACGAGAGTTTGCCCCATCTGCACCAATTACCACATCCACCTTCAGACTCTTCATTTCTCCTTTAGTATCACCATTGGAGTGGTCTGCATAGTGTAGGGTATAAGCTTCAGTGTTGTTTGGCGGAATATCCAGACCATAGACAGTGCCATTAATCAGATTAGCACCCAGTTGAGCCGCGCGATCGCGCATAAACCCATCGAGCACTTCTCGCCGACACATACCAATATATTCATCTTTATTATCTAAATTGATATCCACCTCCACATTAGAAGGGGAAATCATTTTCATTTTCCGAACGCGGCGATCAATAATTTCTGGCGGTAAGTCAAACTCACTTACCATACACAAGGGAATTGCGCCACCACAGGGTTTAGCGTTATCCAGTTTGCGCTCAAATAAATAAGTTTCAATCCCCGCTTTAGCTAAAGTTTCAGCGGCTGAAGAACCAGCTGGTCCAGATCCTACAACAGCAACTCTTATTCCCAAAATCTTTCTCCTCATATCTGTCTATGGATTGAATCCTATCACAGCTTTTTACCCCAACGGGTTAATTTTGCAATAGAGCTTAACATTTTGCTTAATATAACTTTACATTTCTAATAGTAATTTATTTACTACATAAACTTAATGTTGAAGCGCATTTTTAATTACTTTATAATAATTTTTACTACAATTATTATATTAATACAAAGTTATGCTTAATTATTTAAATTTAAATTATTGAAAACAATAGTAATATAAAAATATAATTTTCAAATTGAAAATGCAAGAAAAAGGCTTGCTAGAGCCCAAATAAGTTAGAATTTTAGTAAGCAAATATTTAGGAGTAATAGGAGAAATTATGCTTACTCTTCCCGAGAAGAGTATTTAGAGATGGAGCAAATGAGTCAAATAACACATGAATATATTTAGGGATAAGTTGAGGCAATGGCGGGAGTAAGTGAACCTCACATTACAATTGGTTAAGAAGTCATCGCCGCCAAAAAACTGCCGTGTTTATTTTACAGATATGAAAGTAAGAATTGAGACATGGTTATTTGTGATGAAGGCGATCGCAACTCTCTTGAGTTTAAATGAAGATGTTTTTGCCGAGATGATTTCGGTAACTGGATAACTCAAATTTATGAAACAGGAGAAGCAGTGGAATTAACCAGTATTGGTTTTAGTTGCCATCTGGCTCAATAATAATCAAATATTTTGTTTTTAATTTCTTGGAAGATGGACTCAAAAATCTATTTTTTTTTCGATTTTTTTCTAGATAAATTTGTCCTTACCCATTCAAGAAAAAGAAAACAAATCAGAAAATTGAGCCAGCTTAAATTACTCAAGGAACTAATGTAGAAAAATCCAGGATCATTTTTTGATGAGGTGGGCCAAGAGGACGGAGGGAAGCAGCTTTATGAGAATAAAAAGCACCTTTTTGGATATCTTCTAAAGATAGTAAAGCCAGATCCTGACCTTCCCCCAGAATTAATTTTTCTACAGGAACAGTTAAAGGAGCAGAATAGATATAACGACTTGCTTGAGAATCATTATAACAACGGAAAAATTTTGCTGCTGATATATGATAACTTATTTCCTCAATTAATTCTCGAGCAAGCGCCTCTTCTGGAGTTTCTCCAGGTTCAAGATGGCCACCAAACAAACCCCAATGGCCAGGATAAAGAATAGTGGGAAGATCATCACGCAATTGGAGCAAAAATTTATCATTTTGGTAAAGAATAGCAAGAGCAACAACAATGGGAGAGTTTTTCATAAACTTATTTGAAATCAAAAATAGTGAAAAGGAAATCAATAAAATCTTAACAATTATCACAGCAATTTTCTGTTAAGCTTAAGCTAGCTTAAATATGAAGCCAAGTTAAAACAGTTCAACCAATAAATCTAAATTAACAGAAAATGACCAAACAAATTGCCCAGATTTTGGACGGGAAAACCCTAGGGGAAAAAATACAACTACAACTAAAAGAGCGCATTCCAATCTTAGAAAGTAAAATAGGAAGGCCGCCTGGTTTAGCAGTGTTGATGGTGGGAGATAACCCAGCGAGTGCAGTATATGTGCGTAATAAAGAAAAAGCCTGTACAAAAATCGGCATTAGTTCCTATGGTCGTCATTTTCCCACAGCAACATCCCAAGATGAACTAGAACAAGTAATTGAAGCCCTCAACCAAGATGACAAAGTTGATGGAATATTGTTACAATTGCCTGTACCCAACCATTTAGACTCAGACAAGTTACTATATAAAATCCAGCCAGATAAAGATGTAGATGGACTACATCCAGTAAATTTAGGAAAACTGGTACGTTCAGAACCAGGTTTGCGCAGTTGTACTCCAGCAGGAGTCATGGAATTATTGGCAGAATATGAAATTGAACTGGAGGGAAAACAAGCAGTTGTAGTAGGGAGAAGTATTTTAGTAGGGAAACCTCAAGCATTAATGCTATTAGAAAAAAATGCCACAGTAACAATTGCCCATTCCCGAACCCAAGACTTAGGTAATATTACTCGGACAGCAGATATTTTAGTAGCAGCAGCAGGAAAAAAAGGACTAATTAGCGCTGAGATGATTAAACCAGGAGCAGTGGTAATTGATGTAGGAATTAATCGAGTAGAAGATGGAGCAACAGTCCAAGCTTACTTAGTGGGAGATGTGGATTTTGAGGCAGTAGCAAAAGTGGCAAAATATATTACTCCAGTGCCTGGGGGTGTAGGGCCGATGACAGTGGCAATGCTTTTGTCAAATACAGTAGAAAGTTATAGTAAAAAACAGTAGTGGGGAAGTACCCCTAACCTGTAAAATGATAAAGAAAAATAGGTTAGTGCAAGGTAGAAGACATGGTAAAAGCAGAGGAAAGAGTGGAGCATAATTCAGAATCTGCGGTTTTTGATTTAACGAGCTACTTAAAGCAGCGCAAAAGTCTCGTTGAGGAAGCTTTAGACCGTTCGCTCCCAGTGAGTAAACCAGAAAAAATTTATGAAGCAATGCGTTACTCGCTTTTGGCGGGAGGGAAACGCTTGCGCCCAATTCTGTGCCTTGCTACCTGTGAATTAGCAGGAGGGACAATAGCAATGGCAATGCCAACCGCCTGTGCTTTGGAAATGATTCACACCATGTCATTAATCCACGATGACCTCCCAGCAATGGATAATGATGATTATCGGCGCGGGAAACTGACAAATCACAAAGTATATGGGGAAGATATTGCAATTCTGGCGGGGGATGGTTTGTTAGCTTATGCTTTTGAATATGTGGCAGCGGCAACCCAGAATGTGCCTCCGCAACAAGTAGTAAAAGTGCTTGCTCGTTTAGGACGGACAGTGAGTGCAGCAGGCTTAGTGGGGGGACAGGTGTTAGATTTAGAATCGGAAGGGAAAACGGATATTGCGGCTGAAACTCTTACTTTAATTCATACTCTGAAAACAGGGGCATTGTTGGAAACAGCGGTGGTTTCGGGGGCAATTTTGGCAGGTGCAGGGGCTGAAGATGTGGCAAAACTGTCTCGGTATGCTCAGAAAATTGGATTAGCGTTTCAAATTGTGGATGATATCTTGGATATTACTGCCACTAAAGAAGAATTAGGGAAAACTGCTGGGAAGGATTTAGAAGCACAAAAAGTTACTTATCCCAGTTTGTGGGGAATTGAAGAGTCAAAAGCTCAAGCACAAGAATTAGTGGATGGAGCAATAGCTGAGTTGGAAAGTTATGGGGAATTGGCAGAACCATTAAGGGCGATCGCTCAATATATAGTGAGCCGCAAAAACTAAGTTTGTGCTCAAAATGATGGGCGTTGCGTTTTTTGAGTTATGAATTATTGTATAGTAAAATACTACGCTTACGTTTAACCAAACCAAAACTCTCTCCCTCTACTCCAAGAATCCCTACTAAGATGTGTTATGCTCCAGAAAACGCAACGCCTCAAAACCTAGGGGCGAGTATAGATGAGTGCGGGTTTTGTGCAGGGACACTCTTGAGCGCCCCTAAAACCAACTAATGACTAATGACCAATGTTAAGCAACAGCTTCTTTAGAAGCTAAAGGTTCGGGAATAGTAGCAGAGGGAGCTTCAAATTGACTATGAAGTACAAATTCCAACCTTAACTTTAACCAAGTAATAAACTGAGGATTAGTCGAAATTATCGCCACACTGGGTTGAGGACATTTAGCCTTTGCTGCTGCCAACTCTGGCGCTTCTAGGAAAGCAGGTTGTTTCACCAGCCAAAAGTCTATCGCCTTATTTTTTTCCTGATAGTCACGAGTACGCTCTCTCAGAACTTCTTCTAGGGGTTCTTCTTCTAATAAAAATTTTTGACTTGCCAAAACGTAGTAATAAGTTGTCATTTCGTAATTTTTAGTTATCCCTTGCAACTATAATTTTACCCTAGTCAAGGGGACTTATTCCTCGCAAAAACTCCCAACTGGCTGACAGGCGTAAAATAAAAATAGAGCTCATTGAGTGGATAAACTTATGTTGGATGTTACCTTAGTCAGTGAAAATGATTATTACATTCCTGATGCAAACAAATTAGTGACAGAAGATGATACTCCTGTGGATAACTTCGCCTCAGAAAAACAACAACGCTTTTTAGTCAACGCCCTTTATAGTTCGCAAGCAGGACAGATTTTTTTAGCGGCGACAAATGTAGGAATTTTCCATACAGCAAATCAACCTGCCATTGTTCCCGACGTATTTGTGAGTCTTCAGGTGCAAGTCCCAGAAAACTGGTGGGAAAAGTCAAACCGCTCCTATATGATCTGGCATTTTGGTAAACCCCCAGAAGTGGTAATAGAAATTGTTTCTAACAAAGTGGGAAATGAACTCGGGGAAAAACTGCACATTTATGAACAAATGCGTGCAAGTTATTATATAGTTTATGACCCAAATCAGCAATTAGGGGAGTCGGTGCTCCGCATTTATGAACTGCGGGGAATGCGTTACTTGGAAACCACACAAACCTGGTTAGAGCAAGTAGAGTTGGGTTTGACTCTGTGGGAAGGGGAATTTGAAGGCAGGCAGGATGTTTGGTTGCGTTGGTGTGACGCAGAGGGGAATATTCTTCTTACTGGAGATGAACGGGCCACAAAAGCAGAAATCAGGGCAAATACAGCAGAAGAACGCGCTCAAATTTTAGCAGCACAACTGCGAGCTTTAGGTGTTGAGCCTGATACGTTGTAAATCTTTATGTTTGGGAAAACCAAACCTTTTAGGTTGTGCTTTCCTACCTCGATTTTGATGGGAAATTCTTATAATAAAAGAAAATTAGGATGGGTTAGGCAAAGATAAATTTGGCAACTGATGTTTAAGGTTAAAAACCCATCTAGCAAAAAATTGTTAATTAGTAGGTAGAAGAAAATGCAGCCAACTGATCCAAAAAAATTTACAGAAAAAGCCTGGGAAGCAATTGTTCGCACCCCAGATATTGCTAAACAAAATAAACAACAACAAATAGAAAGCGAACATCTGATGAAATCCCTGATTGAACAAGAGGGATTAGCTACCAGTATTTTGAAAAAAGCTAATGTTAGTATTACTCGGTTGCGGGATAAAACCGATGATTTTATTAATCGTCAACCGAAGATTTCTAACCCTGGGGAATCTGTTTATCTGGGGCGGAGTTTAGATACTCTACTTGATCGAGCTGAGAATTTCCGCCAAGAGTTTAAAGATGATTTTATTTCCATTGAACATCTAGTTTTAGGTTATGCTAAAGATGACCGCTTTGGTAAAGCAATATTCCAAGAATTTGAGTTGAATGAGAATAAAATTAAGGAGATAATTAAACAAGTAAGGGGCAATCAAAAAGTGAGCGACCAAAACCCAGAAGGAAAGTACGAATCTTTAGAAAAATATGGTAGGGATTTAACTCAATTAGCAAGAGAAGGTAAATTAGACCCTGTGATTGGAAGGGATGATGAAATTCGCCGCACCATTCAAATTTTATCACGGCGAACAAAAAATAATCCAGTTTTAATTGGTGAACCTGGAGTTGGGAAAACGGCAATTGTTGAGGGACTAGCCCAGCGAATTGTTAACCGCGATGTACCAGAATCTTTAAGCGATCGCAAGTTAATTGCTTTGGATATGGGAGCGTTAATTGCTGGGGCAAAATATCGGGGTGAATTTGAAGAACGCCTGAAAGCAGTCTTAAAAGAAGTGACTGAAAGTAGGGGAAATATTATCATGTTTATTGATGAAATACACACAGTTGTGGGAGCTGGTGCAACTCAAGGAGCAATGGATGCGGGAAACCTCCTTAAACCTATGTTAGCCAGGGGAGAATTGCGTTGTATTGGGGCAACAACTCTGGATGAATATCGCAAGTATATTGAGAAAGATGCAGCTTTAGAACGGCGTTTTCAAGAGGTTATGGTAGATGAACCCAATGTGATAGATACTATTTCTATTTTGCGAGGGTTGAAAGAACGTTATGAAGTGCATCACGGGGTGAAAATAGCCGATACAGCTTTGGTTGCTGCGGCCATGTTGTCAAACCGTTATATAAGCGATCGCTTTCTCCCAGATAAAGCCATTGATTTAGTAGATGAAGCAGCCGCTAAACTGAAAATGGAGATCACCTCTAAACCAGAAGAATTAGATGAAATTGACCGCAAAATTCTCCAGTTAGAAATGGAACGTCTTTCTATCCAAAAAGAAAGTGATGCTGTTTCTTTGGAGAGGTTAGAAAAACTGGAAAAAGAGTTAGCAAATTTGAAAGAAGACCAGTCACAACTTAATGCTCAATGGCAGTCGGAAAAAGAAGTAATTGATCAGCTCCGTAAATTAAAAGAAACTATTGACCACGTTAACTTAGAAATTCAACAAGCAGAAAGGGATTATGACTTGAATAGGGCGGCGGAATTACGTTATGGGAAACTAACAGATTTGCAGCGCCAAGTTAAAGACATGGAAAGTAAATTAGCAGAAAGACAAACCACTGGTAAGTCATTATTGAGGGAGGAAGTTGTTGAGGCAGATATTGCAGAAATTATTTCTAAATGGACGGGGATTCCTCTCAGTAAATTGGTAGAATCAGAGAAAGAAAAACTGTTACAGTTGGAAGAAGAATTACATGAGCGAGTTATTGGCCAAGAAGAAGCAGTGGTCGCGGTTGCAGATGCAATTCAACGGTCCCGAGCTGGTTTGGCAGATCCCCAACGCCCCATCGCCAGTTTTATCTTTCTGGGTCCCACTGGGGTTGGTAAAACTGAGTTAGCCAAAGCTTTGGCAGCAAGTATGTTTGATACTCAAGATGCTTTAGTACGCATTGATATGTCCGAGTATATGGAGAAACACGCCGTTTCTCGTTTGATAGGTGCACCTCCAGGATATGTGGGTTATGAAGAAGGAGGACAACTTACAGAAGCAATCCGACGGCGACCCTATTCTGTAATTTTGTTTGATGAAATTGAGAAGGCGCATAATGATGTCTTTAATGTCATGTTGCAAATTCTCGATGATGGCAGGTTGACGGATAGTCAAGGTCATGTGGTTAATTTCAAGAATACCATTATTATTATGACCAGTAATATTGGTTCTCAATATATTTTGGATGTGGCGGGAGATGATAGCCAGTATGAAGAAATGCGTAGTCGGGTAATGGAAGCAATGGAGAATAATTTCCGTCCTGAGTTTTTGAATCGCCTGGATGAGATGATTATATTTCATAGTCTGCAAAAGTCGCAGTTAAGGAATATTGTTAAGCTTCAGGTGGCCAATTTGGAAGAGCGTTTAGCAGAGCAGAAGTTGTTCTTAAAACTAGGTGAAGCAGCGTTAGATTTCTTAGCAGAAGTAGGTTATGATCCAGTATATGGAGCGCGACCATTAAAGCGGGCAGTACAAAGGTATTTAGAGACGGCGATCGCTAAGGCAATTTTGCGGGGAGAATTTAAACCTGGGGATACAATTTTTGTGGATGTGGAGACTGAAAGGTTAACTTTTAAACGCTTACCTGTGGAGATGTTGACTAAATAAAAGGAGGGTGGGTAACAATTTTGTTACTCACTTTTTTTGTTGGAAAAAATCCAACAAATAGAATAAGTACCCTCTGTGCACAATTACAGCGATTTTTATTTGAGTTAACCACGCTTCGACTTTCTGCTTGAGAAAATTAGAGTGAATTGATTTGTTAAAATTAGGTAAAAATAAACCCCCTATAGCAAAGAATTGGTTAGGACAATTAAGATAATGTCGTGACTATCTCTTTCCTTGCTATATATGGTGGGTTACGGCGGATTGAGAAATTAAGGTGTTGTTCTTAAAATAATCGCCGCCTACCCCACCCCTACAAAGCTCATTCAGGCAACT
>JADQBC010000006.1 GCA_016903655.1 Gomphosphaeria aponina SAG 52.96 = DSM 107014 | reverse complement strand
TTGAGGATTTCTTTCTAGTTGTAATTCTGGATTGCTAATGCAAAGTTGCTCAAATTGTTCTCTAGTTAAAGTTGTAATTGGTTCAAGATTTAAAACAGTTGTCATTAGCTTTTCCCTCCCCTTATCATTATTTATGTATTTTTATCCGTTGAATTTTCTGAAAATTAAGAAATGGCAAACCCAGTATATGGTCGAATTTCAGGAGGTTTAAAAGCTAAAATAATATGTTCTTTTGGTATTCCCTCCTTGACTAATTCATCAGCGATACCATCTTCTGTACCATCATGTTGAATCCAAACTTTATTATCAATTAAATCTAAATGTAATAATGTACCATAAATACGGTAATCGTTTTGCCAACCTGTTTCTACTAATAAATAACGGTTATTTTTCTCATCAAAAATTAATTCATTTTTAACCTCCTCATCAGCCAAAAATTCTGCATAATCTTTTAAGATTTTTTCAATTATTTGACTGTATTTCTTGACTAAGAAATCCATTTTACAATTTCCTCCAGTTCAGGATTAAAACTTAATAAACTAATTATGCCATCTTCTATTAAAGTTTGACCTGCTTCCTCTTCAAAAACACTTTTTCTGACTCTTTCAGATACTGCTAAATATAATTTATAATCAGGATAATAACGCCTTAATAAATGGTTATAAAGTACAAATTGCCCCACAGCCTCTTCTAAATCTTTCATATCAGATGGGCGAGTAAAACTCTTAATTTCTACGGCGATATTCTGAGTATTTTTAGTAGCACCAATTAAACGTTCAGCACCTAAATCGACAAATAAATTTTTACCTCTTGCTAATCTAATTCTAAGAGGATCATGGCTCATTGTCCAACCATCTTTGATTAAAGCATTTTTTACAGTTATATGGTAAATATCTTTCGCTGGCATTCACTTTTTTTTCTCAAGTATTTAAACGTCTTTCAATTGATTTCACTGACTTAATGCGCGGAGAAATTTTTGCAAATTTCCCAGTAAACTTGTTTTTTTCGGTGTGGGTCCAACATTACCCTCTTCTTTACTACTGCTCTGTTTATTTAATATCCTTTCTAAGGCTTCTCCCATTGGTTTTTCTGATTCTTCTGCTCTTAGTTCATATTCATCTTCTTTCTCTAACCAAACCTGCCATAAAGAAGGATAAGAACGTAAAACAACAGCTCCTTCCAAAGGACGAAAATAATAACATGATTCCAATGTACTCAGAAAGCGTTTTCTTAACTCCCTTGCTGCATAACCTATCCCTACTATGGAAACATCTTCTAACTGAGGAATAAGTAAAACAACTGGTCTTTCTCCTGCAATATTGCACAGTTTTTCTACTTGACCTACTTCTACTGCTGAAGGACAAACTACTAAAAAAGCTCGATCTTCATCATTAACTTTCATCTCAACTGGGGTACGACTACTACCCAAGTCACTTATTTTAAATAGTATTTCTCCCCATTCCCGACGTGCTAAAGCTGCTGCTCCTGTATCGGGAAATAAAACTTTTAACCCAGATCCATACTCTTGAAATAATGGAGTAAATTCCCAGGCAATGTTCATTGCTTTGAGCGCAATTTCTGGGATAACTAATTCTACTTGCACCCTTTTGTAACCATCATTCAATGCTCCGAGGGTGGCTGTTTTTGCTTGTGCTAATGTTTCTTCTAAACTTGTGGGTACTGTCACCATAGAATTTTCTTAAAGAGCATAACTTAACTGGGGCATCATCCTTTCTATAACTTGCTTAATCACCATTGCTGTCCAGTGTATATCTGCTTCTGTGGTATCTTTTCCCAGGGTAATGCGAATGCCACCTAAACCTTGTTTTTCACTATATCCCATTGCTAACAGAATCGGACTGGCACTGAGTTTACCACTATGACAAGCTGAACCTGCACTAATTCCAATT
The DNA here is from genome assembly GCA_016903655.1 of Gomphosphaeria aponina SAG 52.96 = DSM 107014. Taxonomy (GTDB): domain Bacteria; phylum Cyanobacteriota; class Cyanobacteriia; order Cyanobacteriales; family Gomphosphaeriaceae; genus Gomphosphaeria; species Gomphosphaeria aponina. Next base: position 46,374 of record JADQBC010000006.1, on the reverse strand, counting down.
CCTGCTAAGTTTAATTGGCGTACTATGGTTTTACCTGTCACTGATGCCCGGGTGTTGGTGAGGATAAAACTAACATGATGAGGTAAGCGGTGCAACCTGTCGCCAGTTGGGGTAAGGTGAGGGCAATCTGCTAATAAGTCAAACAGGCGATCGCGCATTGTTCTCAACCTTGGTGTTTCTGTTGTCATTTCCTTTGCTGCTAATGCTGCTGCTACTCCAAAACCTGCGATGGCTGGTACTGCTTGTGTCCCTGAGCGTAACTGCCCTTCTTGTCCGCCTCCTCCTAATAATGGTACTAATTCTACCCCTGGACGCACATATAACGCTCCTACTCCCATTGGCCCGTAAATCTTATGACTGGAAAGGGAAAGTAAATCTACTCCTAACTTTTGCACATCTATGGGCAAACGTCCAGCTACTTGTACTGCATCCGTATGAAACAAAACATCTCTTGATTTTGTTATCCTCCCTAACTCTTGAATGGGTTGTAGGGTCCCCACCTCGCTTTGCCCATAAATTACCGATACTAGCACCGTATCTGGGCGAATAGCTTCCTTTAAATCTAGAGGATTTACCCTAGCTCCTGTATTTACAGGTAATCTGGTTATTTCCCAGCCCCGTTGCTCTAGGATTCGTGCTGGTTCTGCCACTGCCGAATGTTCTACACTAGAGATAATTAAATGTTGGGGTTTATTATATTGTTGCGCTACTCCCATAATTGCCAAATTATCTGCTTCGGTCCCTCCAGAAGTAAACACTATGGACTCCTCGGTGCGAGCATTAATCAGACTGGCTACTTCCATTCTGGCGCTTTCCATTGCTGTTGCCGCCGTTTGTCCCCAGGTATGTAAGCTTGAAGGATTACCCCATGCTGTTTTCATTGTTTCTTCCATTTTGGCGATTACTTCTGGGCGGGGCGGTGTTGTGGCGCTATAATCTAGATATATTTGCATTTTCAGTTACCATTTGTAGGGTGCGTTAGGCGCAGCCGTAACGCACCGAATGTAGAATTTATCAGATAATTGTTAACTTCCAGGTTTACAGACATTATATTCCTCATGGGAGATTACTTCTTCTGGCGTGAGAAAACTCCCATAGTCTCTACATAACAATCTGTAGTTTCTAGTTACTGGAATACTGATAACTAATCTATCGTGTCGGAGTCTCTTGCCGTGAAAATCTCGATAGTTATTTGCTGTTTGTAATCCCATTATAATATTTCTTGCCTTGACTACCACATTTTTCGGCAATGCTCTCAAATCGATGGGATCTTGGGCAAAGGTTTCTTGCCATTCATTTTTTCTCTTTCTCTTTTGTTCCCAGGTAGCTTGTTGTTGCGCACATCTGTGGCAAATTTGTCCATAACCTTTATGACCACAGGGAAAACTCTTTTTTCTTCTAGACATAGAAAATCACCACCTTAATTCTAATTTTTTAAGACCTAACTAGCAGCTTGCTCCGAGGCGCTGTAATCTCAATTGCGATCAAGTCTTGCTGAAAAGGTAAATAAACAAAATGTTTCAGCCATAGCTTATAGCTAGACTGATGGTAGCCTTTTGGGGAGCTTCAGTTACTCAGATGGGTAACTTCTTAGGAAGTAGGGCAAGACTCGAAAATTCAGAGCGATCGCGATCGCCAATCCCATATTTTCTTGACGCTCCTACCCTCGAACCCCTGACTTTTCAGGAAATATTTAAGACTTGATCTCAGAGAAATGAGCCTGGACAGGATAGTGCTGCCAGGGATCCTATAATATTTAGGATACTAGAAAACTTGCTCCCCACTTAATCAATAGAGGATTATTTATTTTTTGTTTACACTACAGATACCAAATCGGTATTGTAAAGATATTGGGGTAAAAAACCCCTTTTGTTTTCCTGAACTTTTTGACCTAAATTATGTTGCATAGATATTTTGATGCGGAAGAGAATGATCGCAAGTCTTTTGAATTACCTGGGGCAAAACCTCATTACAATCCCGATCGCCCTGGACAGGTTGAGCATATCTACCTAGATTTAACCCTGGATATTCCTCATAAAAAGTTCTTTGGAACTTGTACCATTACTCTCCAACCTGTTAGAAAGGGCATTCAACAACTAAGCTTAGATGCAGTAAATTTAAATATCCAATCGGTACTAATAGATGGTATAAGTCAAAGTTTTGACTATGATGGGGAACAGTTAACTATCTATTTGTTACAACCGACTGGGGAAACACCGCTCAAAATAGCGATCGCCTATCACGTTGAACAACCCCAGCGGGGTCTTTATTTCATCACTCCTGAAAAACATTACCCCAATAAACCTACCCAGGTTTGGACTCAAGGGGAAGATGAAGACTCTCGTTTCTGGTTTCCCTGTTTTGATTATCCTGGTCAACTGGCTACTTCAGAATTGCGAGTCCGTGTCCCGAAACAATACATGGCTATTTCCAACGGGGAACTCATCGCTACTGAAACGGTAGAAGAGGATAAAATTTACCACTGGTCTCAAAAACAAGTTCATCCCACTTATTTAATGACTCTCGCTGTGGGCGACTTTGCGGAAATTAAAGACCAGTGGAATAACATTCCTGTTACTTATTATGTGGAAAAAGGACGGGAAGCAGATGGTCGCCGCACTATGGGAAAAACTCCCTCCATGATTGAGTTTTTTAGTCGTGCTTTTGGTTATCCTTATCCCTATCCCAAATATGCTCAAGTCTGTGTGGATGATTTTATTTTTGGGGGGATGGAAAATACTTCTACTACTTTATTAACTGATCGCTGTTTATTGGATGAACGTGCAGCCAAAGATAACAAGCAGGCTGAAAGTTTAGTAGCCCATGAGCTTGCACACCAATGGTTTGGGGATTTAGTAGTTATTAAACATTGGTCTCATGCTTGGATTAAAGAGGGTATGGCTTCTTATTCTGAGGTATTGTGGACTGAACAGGAATATGGGAAGAATGATGCTGCTTACTATCTCTTGGGAGAAGGGCGTAATTACCTCCAGGAAGACTCTTCCCGCTATCGTCGTCCTATTGTAACTAATGTTTATCGGGAGGCGATCGAACTTTATGACCGTCATCTCTATGAAAAGGGTGCTTGTGTCTATCATATGATCCGCACAGTTTTGGGAGATGAGTTATTTACTCAAGCTATCCACACTTTTGTCCAAGATAATGCTCATAAAACCGTCGAAACTATTGACCTTTTGCGAGCAATAGAAAAAGCAACAGGATATAATTTAATGTTCCTGTTTGACCAGTATGTTTTTCGTGGCGGTCATCCCGATTTTAAGGTGGCTTATAGTTGGGATGGGGATGGAAAAATGGCTAAACTTACTGTTACTCAAACCCAAGTTAAGGAGAAGGAGAAAAAGAAAGAGGGTGAGTTGTTTGACTTGAAAATCCCCATTGGTTTTGGTTATTGTCAAGATTCAGTGGAACTTCAAACCTTGACTTTACGCATTAACGAACGGGAACAAAGTTTTTATTTTCCCCTAGAAAAGAAACCTGATTTTGTGAGTTTTGATGTGGGGAATAATTACCTCAAAACTGTTACTTTAGAGTATCCAATCCCAGAATTAAAAACTCAACTCAAGTCTGACCCTGACCCCATTTCTCGGATTTATGCAGCAACTGCTTTGGCAAAGAAAGGGGGTTTAGAGGTAGTTAAAGCTCTGTCTGAAGCTCTGCAAAATGAACAGTTTTGGGGAGTAAAAGTAGAAATTGCTAAACAGTTGGCTAACATAAAATTAGACCAAGTTGGCACTGCTTTAATTCCTGGTTTGGCAGATGAAGATGCACGAGTACGTCGTGCTGTAGTTGAGGCACTTAGTAAGATTAAAACTAGCGAAAGTTATGAGACTTTGAAAGAGTTTTTAGCTCAAGGTGATGCTAGTTATTATGTTGAAGCGACTGCTGCTCGTGCATTGGGGGGAATGGTTTCTGGTAATTTGAAAGAGAAAGAAGAAGAAGTTATTAAACTGTTGCAAGAAGTGCTGGAAAAACGCGCTGGGTGGAATGAAGTAGTGCGCTCAGGTGCTATTGGTGGTTTAAGTCAGATGAAGACTTGTCCTGTAGCGGCTGATATCATTTTAGAATACACTAAACCTGGTGTACCTCAACCTCTGCGTTTAGCTGCTATTCGCTCTTTAGGAGCAGTTTCTACTGGTCAAACTGTTGATAAAGTAGCGGAAATATTGGAGCAGTTGGCAGCAATTTCTGGGGAAAGTTTCTATTTAACTCAAGTTGCAGTAACTGGTGGTTTGGGACAAATGGAAAATGTAAAAGCTATTAGTATTCTTAATAGTTTAGCAGCGCAAACTCCTGATGGGAGGGTGCGGCGTATTGCTGAGGAAGCTGTTAGTAAGGTGCAGAAAAATATCGGTGCTGATAAAGCGGTTAAGGAGTTACGTCAGGAGTTTGATAAGTTGAAACAGGAAAATCAAGAGCTTAAAAGTCGTTTAGCTAAGTTAGAAGCTAAAACTGAATAGTTAATTTAATGATTAATGGTGCGTTATTTTCAGTTAACGCACCCTGTAATATTCAAATACATATAAAAATCTAAAAGTGGTAAAAATGGAAATAAAATTGAAAAAGTTGGGTAACAAGATTGAATTTGAAATTCCGCAAAAAGTAGCTGAGAGTTTTGGCATTGATGAAAACTCTATTCTTGAACTTACAGAGTCAAAAGATGCTCTTGTAATTACAAAAAAGAATAAAGTGCCAACATTAGATGAGTTATTAACAAGTATTCCCTCTGATTTTGAGTATCCAGATGATGTCATGGATTTTGTTAAAACTGAGCCACTAAGTGGAGAAATGATTTAGATGAATATTCAGCGAGGAGAGATAATAAGAATTAATTTAAATCCAACTCTGGGGAGAGAACAATCAGGAAATGCTCGCCCATGTTTGGTGATTAGTCATACTAAATATAATGCAGCTCGCAAGGGAATTGTGATAGTAATGCCTATAACCAGTACAATAAAACCAGAAGTAAAAACTATGATTCCTATTCCCAATGGTTTTCAGGTTTATGGCTCAGTTATAGCTGAACAAATACGAACACTTGATTTAAACACCCGTTGGTGGAAAACCACAGGAGAAGTATTGCCAGAACAATTTGTTAATCTTGTTGTTAATACTTTTAATGTTATTATTGAGTAAATGTGAGAGATTTTCTCTGACTAACTAATTTTATTAACTTAATCATAACAAATCTTTTAATTGTTCAGCTAATTCTACTGACCTTTTCTCTCTACCTTGAGCGCTTAAATGATAGCAAGTATCGCCAAAAAAGCTCGGCTCATCTTTAATATTTATTTCCTCATCATAAATTACAGGTGTTATTAGCTCAAGAGAGTTTGCCAAGTTTTTAGCAGTAGTTATAGAATCTATATCAGTATCAGAAATAATCCAAGGCATACTTATTATTAACCTTCGCCCTTTAACTAATAAGTATTTTGGAAAGCGATCGCCTATTACTAAGGCTGATTACTTGTAACTCTTGATTAATTAGATTTTTGATAGAACTGCATTTAGAAATAACTTTAAGCTACAATAATCTGAAAATTTTCCTAAAATAAAGATGGTACAAGCAGAAAAAAAACAGGCATTATTCCTGCTACGTCAAGCCCTCCAAAACCCTTTAGCTGATTTTCGGGAGGGACAATGGGAGGCAATATCTACTTTAATTAAATATAAATCTCGGTTACTGGTGGTGCAACGGACAGGTTGGGGCAAAAGTTTAGTTTATTTTCTCGCAACTCGACTACTCCGCAACCAAGGTGCTGGCCCCACTCTCCTCATTTCACCCCTACTGGCACTAATGCGTAACCAAATTGCCGCAGCAGAACTTATTGGAGTTAAAGCTGCAACCATCAACTCTAGTAATACAGAAGATTGGGAAATTGTCAAGAGTGAGTTACTAGCAGGTAAGATAGATATTCTGTTAATTTCCCCTGAAAGACTGGCAAATGATGATTTTCGGGACACCATTCTCTTACCCATTTCCCAAAGAATAGGTTTATTTGTCATTGATGAAGCCCATTGTATCTCTGACTGGGGACATGACTTTCGCCCCGACTATCGGCGCATTGTGAGAATTTTGCAAGCTCTCCCGTCAAATATCCCCGCTCTGGCTACAACCGCCACAGCAAATAACCGAGTGGTTGATGATATCAAAACTCAATTGGGGTCAAATCTGGAAGTATCAAGAGGTCATCTAGTCCGAGAAAGCTTACAATTACAAAATATTCAGCTTCCTAGTCCAGCAGCACGGATGGCATGGTTAGCCCAACATTTGCCAAACATATCTGGCAGTGGCATTATATATACCTTAACTGTTAGAGATGCTGAACGAGTTGCTAATTGGTTAAAGACTCAAGGAATTAATGCTCAAGCGTATCACAGCGAGCTAGAGAATGAAAAACGTCAAACATTAGAAGACCAACTGCTCAACAACTTCATTAAAGCCTTAGTCGCTACAACAGCTTTAGGGATGGGTTTCGATAAACCTGATTTAGGTTTTGTGATTCATTATCAACGTCCTGGTTCGGTTGTTCATTATTATCAGCAAGTAGGAAGAGCAGGGAGAGCGGTAGAACAAGCTTATGGTATTCTTCTTAGCGGCAATGAAGACGAGGAAATTACCAACTATTTTATTCAAAGTGCTTTTCCGCCTGAAGCAGATACACAGCAGGTGTTAAATGCCTTAACCTGCGCAGATAATGGTCTTTCTGTTCCTCAGTTGGAGCAACAACTTAATCTTGCTCGTGGCAAAATTGATCAGGTTTTAAAACTGCTTTCCCTTGAATCACCAGCACCTGTGACTAAACAAGGCTCTAAATGGTATGCTACCCCAGTTCATTATCAACCCGACACAGAAAAAATTGAACAATTGACAAGCATCCGCTACCAAGAACAAGCTCAGATGGCAGAATATATGCAAAGCCAACAATGTCTCATGGCTTTTCTCGCCAAAGCTTTAGATGACTTTAACCCAGTTCCCTGTGGTAAATGTGCTGTGTGTCTGGGAAAACCTCTGTTACCAGAAACCTGTTCATCTGAACTGGTCAATGAGGCGATTAAGTATCTCCGTCGTAGTGACCAAGTGATTGAACCTCGGAAACAATGGGCTTCACAAGCATTTCCCACCTATGGTTTCTCAGGAAATATGAAAAACGATTTAAGAGCAGAGGCGGGAAGGGCTTTATGTCTCTGGGGTGATGCTGGTTGGGGACAATTAGTGAAACAGGGAAAATATCAGCACAATCATTTTGATGATGCTCTGGTGCAGGCAACTTTTGAGATGATTCAACGTTGGCAACCTCAGCCTTTCCCTACTTGGGTAACTTGTGTCCCTTCTTTGAATCGTCGAGCACTTGTCCCCAATTTTGCCCAAAGACTGGCTGATAAGTTAGGCTTACCTTTTGTGCCAGTGGTGCGGAAAGTTCGCCAAAATAAACCTCAGAAAACTATGAGTAACAGTTACCAGCAAGCTCATAACTTGGATGGTGTATTTGTGATTGACTCGTGGCAAGGAATGAAGGGTGCTGTTTTCTTGGTTGATGACTTTGTTGATTCTCGATGGACTTTTACTGTCATTGCTGCGCTGTTGCGTCGTGGGGGTAGCGGTGCGGTTTTCCCGCTAGCATTGGCACTAAATTCTTTAGATGGGGGTTAAAAAATTATGTCAAATCATTTGCTTCAATCAAATACTCAAGCAATTCTGCTTTTGTGTGCCAGCTTTGGTCAAAAACGTGACACTGAACCTAAACCTTTGACTCTCGGGGAGTATAACTCTTTAGCTGGGTGGCTGCTTGAACAGGAAATGACTCCTGGAGATTTACTTAATTCCACTCACAAAAATAAATTACTCTCTGCAACAATTGGTAAACTTGATTCTAATCGGCTGGTGGCTCTCCTCGAACGGGGTATGATGTTGAGTTTAGCAATGGAGAAGTGGACAAATCAGGGTCTATGGATATTAGGACGCAGTGATAGCCAATATCCCAAATGTCTCAAGCAAAAACTGCAACATTCAGCACCAGCAATTCTCTATGGGGTGGGAAACATTGAATTACTTACTCAAGGGGGGCTGGCTATTGTTGGTTCGCGGGATGTGGATGAAGATGCAATTAACTATACCAACAAAGTTGTTCAAAATTGTGCAGCACAAGGAATACAGGTTGTTTCGGGTGGAGCGCGGGGAATAGATCAAGTTTCCATGCTGGGGGCTTTAGAATTTGGGGGTACTGCTGTTGGGGTGTTGGCTGATAGTTTGAGTAAAGCGGCTGTGGCAGGTAAGTATCGCCCGGGAATTAAAGAAGGCAGACTTACTTTGATTTCACCTTATGATCCTGATTCTGGCTTTGACGTTGGTAATGCTATGGGAAGGAATAAGTATATTTATGCTTTAAGCGATCGCGCTCTGATAGTTAGTTCTTCTTTTGATCAGGGTGGTACTTGGGCCGGTGCCATAGAAGCTCTGAAAAAAAATATTGTTCCAGTTTTTGTGCGTTTAGAAGGCAATATCCCAGAAGGGAATAAACAACTTATTTTAAATGGTGCAAAACCTTTTGAACCAACACCACACACTTCTTCTTTGCCTACTGAAAATCCCACTGAGGAAGTAGAAACACCACACACTTCTTCTTCTTTGCCCACTGAAAATCCAACTGAGGAAGTAGCAGGAAAATTAGATAAACCTAAAGACATTATTTATGAATTAGTTCTTCCAGTTCTTCTGGAATATTTAGAGCAACCATTAGATGAGAAATCTTTGGCAGAATATCTGGATATACAAGTTGGACAGATGCAAAAATGGTTAAAGAGAGCGGTAGAAGAAGGTAAGGTAATAAAAACTAAAAATCCTGTTAGATATTGTCTAAAACATTCAGCCAAGCAACTATTAGCTAAGTTAGAAGCTAAAACTGAATAGTTAATTTAATGATTAATGGTGCGTTATTTTCAGTTAACGCACCCTGTAAGCCTGATCAGAAGATATAATAAAAGAGTCTTTAAGATGATTTTTGGGATAAGCAATGGTTATTCAACGTTGGACAGATGAAATGCTAGATGAGTTAGCCTCAAGCGTAACTGAAATGCGCGAAGGTATGACTGAAATGCGCGAAGGTATGACTGAACTAAAAGAAGGTACAGAAAGGTTGAGAGTTACATCTCAAGCATTATTGCAATTAGCGGCGCAACATCAAGAAAGAATGAATAATTTTGAACAAGAATTAGAATTAACAAAACAACGTCAAGCAGAAAATGATCAAAGATTTAATATTTTATTAGAAGAAGTTCGTTATTTAATTAGAGGTAATCAAGGAGAAAAGTCTTGATTTTCTGAAAAAAACTTTTAAGTTTAAAAACACACTTAAATGGGAGGATGTATGAATGAAATTCCTGAAATGAGTATAGATGAATTAACAGTTCAAGCTCAAGCATTATTGCAAAAAGTGATGCAAGATCAAGAAAAAATTAAGAATTTTGCTCTTGAATTAGAATTAACAAAACAACGTCAAGCAGAAAGCGATCAAAGATTTAATATTTTGCTTGAAGAAGTTCGTTATTTAATTAGAGGTAATCAAGGAGAAAAGTCTTGATTTTCTGGAAACAATTTGTTAGAGCGATCGCCTATTCCAATTTATCTTTGATAACAAGAAAAGTAAGACGGCGATCGCCTTTCTTATTTACACTAAAAATATTTATTGAAGTATAGCTAGAGAAAAGGGCGATCGCCCTTGTCCAGGTATCGATCAACTTTGAATTTGCTAGAATAGCTTTATAGGAAAAAAAATGATAAAGATTATCATTTTTTTTTATTTATTTTTTTTATTTTCATAAACTTTTCTTAACTTTGGGTGTTTAGGATGATTTGGTGAAGATTTAATGGATGAGACGAAATGGCTCAGAATGTAATTATCATGATTGGCGACGGTATGGGCTGGGAAATGACCCGTGCTGCAGCAATCCAACAACAAATTAATGAAGGGGCAACTGGTAACACTCTCGGTGATTATTATGTAGAAGGGGTTGGAGCTGGTTTAAACTTTCAAGCATTAGAGGGTTATGCGATCGCCACTACTGGTGGTACTTACATTGATGGTAGTAAAGAAAATTCGGCTCTCAAAGGGGATACTTTAACCCGTGAAACTGGTGTAGCTGTAATTCGTGAGGGTTTTGAACCCGAAAACTTACCCGCTCAATTTATTGATGAAAATGGTAATTTCATCAGAGCAGAAGTTGTCGGCTTTAATCTTGATGAAAATGGTAATTTCATTGGGGTTGATAAAAATGGCAACCCCTTAGTTGATGCTGATGGTAATCCCATTGTTGAGGTTGGTAGCGAAGCTCCAATTTTAGGGATTTTTGATGCCTTTTTCGATGAAAGACCTGTTTTTGCAGAAACTGAAGATGGTCAGTTTGTTCAAGTAGGCGGGATTTTCAACGCTTATGATCCAACCAGAGGCCCAGCTCTTCCTTGGTTACCTCATCCTGAGCTCGATTACGTTAAAAACCTATTTCCTGATTCTGCTAACACAGCAACCACTCTCTACACTGCGGTAAAATCCTACAATGCTGCTATTGGTGTAGACATTTATGAAGAAGACATAGAAAATCTAGGACAGAAAGCCAGAGATAATGGTAAATCTTTTGGGGTAGTTACCTCAGTTCCTGTTACTCATGCTACTCCTGCGGCAGCAATAGCTCATGTAAGTCATCGTGATAAATACACAGAAAGTTCTCGTGTAGAAAACCTTGAGGTTGCTCTTGATGAAAATGGTGTTCCTTTACATGAAGATCATGGAGATGGAAGCCATGAAGGTGAGCCTGTTTACGTTTTAGATGAAAATGGCAACCCTGTGGTTGTTGAAGATGACAATATTCTCTATCAAATTTTAAACGAGACTCAACCTGAAGTAGTGCTTGGTGGCGGTCATCCTGATGGTATGGGTGAGGAGCGCTATGTGGATTTTGAGACTCTTGAGCAACTGCGTAACGGTGAAACTGTCTATACATTTACAGAGCGGGGTGAAAATGCGGCTCAGATTTTAGCAGAAGTAGCATCTGAAATTGATGTCAATGCTGGAGAAAAACTCTTTGGTCTTTACGGTGCTCGTGGTCAAGGTGGTAATTTACCTTGGTTGACAGCAGATGGAGATTATAGCAATACAGGTTTAAGCAGTCGTCTTGATGCAGTACGGGATCTGAAACAAGAAGGTGAAACTGATGAAGAATTTATTGCATCGGAAATAAATGCTAACCCCACTTTAGCTGAATTGACAGCCTCCGCTCTTAATGTTTTGGGTGATGATGAGGATGGTTTCTGGTTAATGGTTGAAGGTGGTGACATTGACTGGGCGATGCACGATAATAACATGGATAATGCGATCGGTGCGCTTTTAAGTTTTGATCAGGCTTATGAAGAAGTTCATCAGTGGATTATGGAAAATGGTGGTTATGAAGAAAACCTGCTCATTCTTACTGCTGACCATGACCACTATTTAACCCTGAATGAAAACTTTCCTGAATTACTGCGTACCATCGGAGCAGAAGGTCTTACCACTGCTGTTGATGAAAATGGAAAACCAATTATTATCATCGATGAAGAGGGAAATCCGATTAAACAGGATAATACCGATCCACTAGCGTCAGGTCACTACTGGGGTTCTGACCCTACTCTTAAATATGGTTGGGCGCACCACACTCAGATTCCTGTTCCTGTATATTATCAAGGTAAGGGTTCTGAGTTTTTAGATGAGTCTGTGGGTAAGGGATTTGAGTTATATGGTTTTGATGTTCCTGGTCTTGAAGGTTTAATTGACCAGGTTCATATTGCTCAAGCTATGTTTGCAGCTCTTGAAGCAGAAGAAGTTGAAACCGCTCCTGAAGTGGTTATCGGTACTGTAGAAGATGATGTGTTTGATGCTGCTTTCTCTGATGAAAAAGGGTTTGTTGGCGAAGAGCAAACATTGTTTACTGGGAGTGGTAAGGATTTAGTGGATGTTTCCCAAGTAGGAGCAGGAAACCGCATTGATACTGGTTCTGGTGATGATTTGGTACTGGCTGGTACTGAGAATCGCATTATCTTAGGTGAGGGTGATGATATCTTATTTGCTGGTTCTGGTGCAGGTGGCAACCTGATTACTACTGGTGCTGGTTCTGACCAGGTTTGGTTGATTCAAGATGTCAATGTTCTTCCCGAGAGTGCTAACATTGTTAGTGACTTTGATGCTGCTGAAGATGCGATCGGTTTCGCTAATACTGATTTAAGTTTTGTTAACAAAGGCGAGCTGTGGAATTATGAGCAAGTAGGTAGTGATGTGATGATTTCTGCTTATGGACAAGAAATTGCTCAGTTGTTCAATACTTCCGTTACTGATGCTAATTTTGTGATTGTCTAAGTTTTAGTACTTTAGCAATTCAAGAATTAAATAATTTTAGGTGGGTAAAACCCACCTTTTTTGATTGGTTAAATGTCAAAAAAAACCTTGGCATAGCAGGTTTGGTATTAATATTGGTTAAAAATTCAGAAAAACACTTTTTTTATTAATTTGTTTGATTGAAAATTAGCAAACGTACAGGCTTCTCGATCGCTTGTTTCTTACTCTTAATTTATCAAACTTTTACAAATTGTTTTTTAATAAAAGGAGAAGTCATTGCTGCAAGAATCCCACCGTAATCTAAGTGAAAATTTACTTCACTTCCTACTTTTAAATCATCGTTATTACTATCGAGAACAACATGATCGCTGCTAGACCCCAGTATTTCTAGATTGTCATTTGATTTCAATCCAGATACCAGAATGTCCTGTCTTCCTAAAGCAATAATAACTCTCCTGCGAATACCTCGATCTAAAAAGATGGGAACATCTCCAAAAGCATCCTGACAAATTTCTCCAAAAGGGAGTGATGGCTTTTCTTTTGACTCGATAACTTCAGCAAATAACTTAAAAGCATTAGTCTTCAATCCCTGAATAGCTTTTCGGTTAACAGTTTCATTCCCTAAAAGAATGGATTCTCCTAAACGCAGATTATTAATTCGCCCAACTTCTTGTGCAGATTCATACCATTCGTAATTAGCTGAATTGCCCCCCGAAATTATTTCCAACTTCAGCTGAAATTCTCTTTCAATAGTATCAGCCAATTTAGATAATTCAGACATTTTAAGACCATCTGGCTTAATGCCACCATAACAAGCCAAATTGCAGCCGATGCCAATAATTTTGATATGGGACAAAGAAAGAGTTTGTTTAATAAATTCATGAAAATCACAAGGAAGAATGCCTTCTCGCAAATCACCCAACTCTGCCATAACAATTATTTGATGAATTTTATTATGTGCATTGGCATAATAGGAAAGTTCTTTTACTGTCTCAAGTTCGGTGTTGAGACTAATGTCTGCATTACTCACAACAGATTCTGCTTGACTTAAAGCAGTGCGTAAAAGAACAAATCGAGTTGCTATGCCAGCACTTTTCATTTTCTGAATGTTTTCAATGCGAGAGTCAGCAATAAATTTTACTCCCCCTTGAATCATTGCTTCAGCAATAAATGGATCTCCTAATACTGCTTTGGAGACTCCCATTAAGGAAATACCTTTTTTGCCATACAGTTGGCATAACATCCTGGCGTTATGTCGGATTTGAGATAGGGAAATTTCTATTCTTGGCATCAAAGCTTTCATCTATTCTCTCCAGACATTTAGCGCTTAATTCATGGTTAATACAGGAACTTTTGCTAAAATTTTATGGTTGATTTTTTGATTTAACTTGGGAAAACGATCGCCTAACATTTTAACAAGTTTTTCGCACCCGTAGTTCAAGACATCTGTTGTTGGCAGTAGAAAATATTCCTCATAATTCTTGATTATTTTCAGGATTTCTTTGTTTGTTAGATTTTCATGGCTTAAGGCGATCGCCATCACTTTAGATGAAGAAATCCCTTCAATCAGTTTAATTTCACTCTCAATAGTTGGCATGGGTAAAAGCGGAAAATCACACCTAAATTTTCTTGAAGGCGGGTGTTGAAGAATAATCCCATGAGGCATACTTCCCTTTAAAATACCGAGGGAACTCATAAAAGCAGGATGACTAACCGCACTTTGTCCCTCAACTAAAATAATATCGGGATTTTCCTTCTCAAAAGCCTGCATCACAGCATTTTCTATTTCACCGATCACAAATTGAGAAACAAGAGCGTCCATTGACACCCCATATTTTGCCCCCTGCATTAAACTTGTTTGCCCCGTAGCCACCAATACCGACTTTATCCCCAGGTTGTTTAAAGCTTTGTTCAGTTCCACTGCGGTAGTCATTTTCCCGCAAGCACAATCTGTTCCTAATACGGCAATTACAGGAATATTTACTTGAGATATTTGACCCGTGAAGACATGAAGGTCTTTTAATTTCGGAGGTTTTCTGATGTCTTTAATTTGGATACCGCACTTCGCTGCTTTCTGAATAAATTCTAGATCGTCAGAAAAGAACTCGTGCAGGCCATTAATAATATCCATTCCCTTTTCCATCGCTTCTAAGATTAGAAATCTTTCTTCAGTGGAAATATAAGCATCTAATGGAGCTTTTCCATAGATATAACAATTTGGAATTTCTTGCAACTTATCTAATGCTTCATCTAAATTAGCAAAAATAGGGATATAACTCTTTTTGTTTTCTAATTCTTCTCCTGCGTCTTTGCCTGCTAATGAACTATCAAGAACCCCAACAATGGTATAATTATCCGAATGTCGAATCAAACCTGCTGCAGTTTTTCCGTCCATTAAACCAAATTGATTTTCGCAGTACACCAAGGCTGTTTTTTTAGCGATCGCCATTAATTTTATCTCCTTAATTTTTTTTTCAACCCCTTAAACGCCAAGTTACTCTAGAATTTGCCTAGTTTACCCCCGACAATAAGGCGTTATTTCTGAATCTCGCTAAGATTAAAGAGAAAAGGAACACTGTTTTGCTCTTTCCCGCTTATTACTAACACCTTTGGCATTTGAGCTCCCCCTTCTCTCCAGGCGGCGATCGCCTCTTTTTGCAGCACTAAATTCCCCCCTTCTGCTTTCAATGTTTCCGCTAAAAGTCGTTGCGCTTCTGCTTTTCCCTGGGCCCGATTTATATCTGCTTGCGCATCTTGTTCTGCTTCTTGAGCTATATAAATAGCTTTTTTCGCTCTCTGTTCGGCTATTTGTTTCTCTTCTACTGCATGGGCAAATTCGGGGGAAAATTCTAAATCAACTACACTTGTATCCAGTACGATAATTCCGTACTTTTCTAGTCTTTGACCTAGAGCATCATCAAAATCTTGTTTCAGTTCAGTTCTTTTGGTAATTGCTTCTTCTACTGTTCTCCTGGCGGCGGCAATTTTAAAAGATTCCTGAGTTTGGGGTGCAATAATTTTTGAGACAATATTTGCCAAAGTTCCTTGTTTTCTGCGTATCTCTACAACCAACAAGGGATCGAGACGGAAATTAATCGCAAAACGAGCTGATAAATCTTGCAGATCTTTGGTTGAACTTTGTGCAGGTACTTCAAATTTTTGCACCGTCACATCATAAATGTTTACTACCGAAATAAAGGGCGGTTTAAAATGAATCCCTTCGAGCAATGCTCCATCTCTGGCTGTTCCTAAAACGCTTACTACTCCTGCCTGGCCTGGATTAATAATAACAAAGCTATTAAACCCCATTAAAAGGATTAATCCAGTCAAGACAACAGTCACTAACAGTTGATAACTTAAAGCAAATTTTTTTTTCATTTTTTTCTCTCCCAAGAGCTTATATATCAGGTAAAATTGAATAATGGTTCTTGATTAATATCTCAGTTAAGCTCCAATTTTTACTTCAATTTTTACCTCCCTCCTGACTACTTAGTTTCTAGTCCGTCATATCTTTTGGGATCTTTCTTTTTCTTCTTTGCCTCATCTAATGGCTTTTTCGTTTTTTTCGCTTCTTTGTTACCTTTGTTCTTGGACATAATGATTCCTCTATTGAATTAATCAATTATCAGTTATCAGTCAACACGGTACTTTTTAAGGATAAATGTCAAAGAAATTCCCTGGGCTGATAACGATAAATTTTTCCCGAAAAATTTATCGTTATCTTCAGCTAGATTTACACTTAGCTAATGGCAAAGGTAATCCATAAAGTTATTCCGACTAACACAATCGCTCCTGCTCCTAGAAAAACATAGCGCAATTGTTGTTTAGGGGTCGGATAGGTTGCTGTGGACATAGGCGGCTCAACAGCATAATTATCGATGATTCCTTCATCGTCTTGTGTATATCCAGCCACAAGAATTTCATCACTCTGAAGGTCTGAGGTAATTTCAGCGGGAACTAGCTCACTACCGTCACTATGATGAGAGGGTAGGCTCTGCTGATCTCGGTTAAGGGTAGCTTGATTTGCAGTTTTGTTTTTCATAATAATATTATAGCATATTTTTATAACAATGAGCAATAATCTAGATGAATTAAATTAACACAACTTTTTTCTTGACTTCCCTTGCTCTATGAAAGGGCGATGAGATAGACTTTCGAGGAGATTTTGAGTTTGTTGATCAGTCTAAAAATTTATTGATTATTACAATCAATGAGTAGGGTTGGGAAAATCTTAACTTAAGAGAGGTGATGCCAGTTGATAATGCTCAAGCCTATTATCAACTGGTTGGGTTGAGCATCTGGGTAAAATCTTTAAGGGCATTTCAGAGAGTATTTTAGTGGTAATTATTGCCGTGGGACTCGTGGAGACGAAAGTTTTTAGTTTACAACTTCAAGACGTATGTAATCACCATAAGGAGCAGAACCTTGACAACTTTGTATCCTTGGAGGTGAAAAACCTCCCGTCGCTCGGATTGACAGCATAACCCAAGCTTACTTTGGCTTCCATGATTTCATTTTCTATCCCAATTGTCTCCATAAATGCCCCTTCTTCATCCTGGGTGACAGTCACAAAATTCCCCAAATCATCATATTTAACCCAGTCGCCAAATAATTCAACAATATAAGCTTCACCATTATTTAGTAATTTTACTATGCTACTAAACTGTGCCTACAGTTAAAGGAATTTCTTCTGTTAACTTAACACCATCAAATAACTGAAAATTCATCACTCTAAACCTCCTAATTTATCTGGTACTGCCGTCACAAATTTAGCTACATTTTCAGCAAAAAGAACAATCCAAACTGTGCGTATCCTAAGGAATTGGTGAAGTCATGGTGGCTATTTTTGCGGCGGAGGAAGTTTGCTTTTTCTGCTGGTGCGTTAGTCAAAAACTAACGCACTTTCTCAATTAAACTTCGCGATCGCACCCATATTTTTCCCTGATCTGAGCGTTAAAATACTGACCCACTGATGCTGTTTCTTTCATCTCTTTATAAACCGACTCTGGCACATCGTGATATTGATATACACTCCCATTGCCAAACTCTATTCTCAGAATTTTTTTCGCCCCATCATAGTCAAATGATTTAATCACTGTACTGCTACTTTTTAGCAAGGGAAATGCAATCACATCCCGAATACTTGGAGCATCGGTTAATAACATGACTAAACGGTCAATCCCAATTCCTAATCCTCCAGTTGGTGGCATTCCATATTCTAATGCTGCTAAAAAGTCTTCATCTACATTGTGTGCTTCTACGTCTCCTGCTGCTTTTCTCGCTGCTTGTGCTTCTAGTCTTTGACGTTGATCTATGGGGTCTGTTAATTCTGAAAAACTATTAGCTAACTCTCTTCCTACCACATATAACTCAAACCTTTCTACTAATCCTGGTTTGCTGCGGTGGGGTTTGGCTAAAGGCGATATTTCTAAGGGAAAATCTAACACAAATGTGGGCTGAATTAAACTTTCTTCTACTTTCTGCTCAAAGGCTTCATTTAACAATTTCCCCATACTTTGACATTCATTACTTACTTCTATTCCTACTTGTTTTGCTGCTTCTTTTGCCTCAATCAATGTCTGAAATTTATTCAATTCTAACCCAGTTTTTTCCTGTACCAAATCCTGCATGGTTGCTCGCCGCCAGGGAGTTTCCAGGTTTATTTCTCCTCCTTGATAATTTATCTGCAATGTGCCTAAAACTTCTTGGGCGACGGTACTAATTAAATTTTCCGTTAGCGCCATCATATCGTAATAGTCTGCATAAGCTTGATAAACTTCAATTGAGGTAAATTCTGGATTGTGTCTCGTAGAAACTCCCTCATTACGGAAAATTCTGCCTAATTCAAATACCTTTTCAAATCCCCCCACAATTAACCTTTTTAGATGCAATTCTGTGGCAATTCGCAGATACAAATCCATCTCCAAAGTGTTATGATAAGTAATGAAAGGACGGGCATCGGCTCCCCCTGCTTCTCCCTGAAGTACTGGGGTTTCTATTTCCAGAAAATCTCGTTCTGTTAAAAAGCGACGAATTGCTGCAGTAATTTGTCCGCGACGGCGGAAGGTTTGGCGCACTTCTGGGTTAACAATTAGGTCAACATACCGCTGACGGTAGCGCTTTTCTGTATCTGTCAAACCATGCCATTTATCAGGTAATGGTAGTAGGGATTTTGTCAGAATCGCATACTCATTGACATAGACAGAAAGTTCTCCTTTTTCTGTCCGTTTGATTGTTCCTTTTGCTCCTAAAATATCTCCACTATCGGTTAGTTTTTTTAGATTATTAAAAGCATTGGGTAAATCTTTCATTTTGGCATCAATTCTTTGTTTCTCTAAATAAAGTTGAATTGTGCCTGTTTCATCTTGGAAATTGAAGAAGGCTAACTTTCCAAATACCCGACGGGCGAGAATACGACCAGCTACTGCTACTTCTACTTCTACCTCTTCCCCTGGGGCGAGGTCAGCATATTTTTCTTGTAATTCTGCTGCATGATGGGTTGATTTCCATTTGTAAGCATAAGGATTCAATCCCAAATCTTTGATTTGTGCAACTTTTTCCAGGCGTGTAGCGCGTATTTCTTCGAGAGTAGAGGTTGGTTGTTGTTTTTGTTGGGATTTCTCTGACATATACTTGCCCAGTTTTTTTTTTACTACAGATTAAAGACTTTTCTTATTTTAGGCTAATTTGAGTTAGAAGTAACTCACTGTTAAAGAAACAGACTTGAATCTAACTTGAATAACTTAGCCAGCGCTTCCGCTTCAGTTTGGTTAATTGCTCTTTTACCACTGAGTAACTCTTTTATCTCCTCCGCCTCGGCGATCGCCTTGGCGTAAGTCTTCCTCCTGAATGTTTTGCGCTTCCATTAGATGGAGTATCAAAGAATGGGGTTGACTTTCAGGAATTGGGGTGTTAACTGTTGCCTAAATATCTAGGTTTTTCTAGGTTTAAGCTACAAAAAGATCTCCATACCTGGGTTTTTTTCAAACCTCTGAGGGAAATAAAAAAAAAAAATTGACTAGATTCAAAGGAAATGTTATAATGAAAACCAAACCATCAAGACCACTTTATCCGTTGTGACGAATTTGACAGATTGTAAAACTTCTAAACCACTCATTTAATTCCCTCCCATATATAAGTTTTATTCTACTGATACACCAACTTTTTTTAACAATGTCAGTGGCCCTATTTTTTTGAGTAACTCCATCTCCTCTGGGTTACGCACTAAAAGAGCGCCAGCAAAACCTAATGAATTGACAGATATTGACTCAAAACTCTCTTGAGAGCGGGGTACAATTAACATCCATTCCCTTGTTGCTAATAAATTATATGCCCCTGGGTTGTTATTTTCATTCACTTCTAAACCTACTGTTTTCAGGAGTTGATAATAAATTTCTAGTACTTTATTAGGGGGAGTGGTAGGAGTTAAAGGGGCGATCGCATTTATAAATGGCAAACCTTCTACAGTGCCAATTCCATCTATTTTAGTAAGCAAAGGTTCAATGGGTATTCTGGGGCTATTCTTAACAGAAGGAAGGGGAATAAGTTGGAAGTGTTTATGTCTCTGACTTGCTCCAGCTATCTTACCTCCATTATAAAACGCCAGACCATCAATTTCTCCTAAAGTTAATTGCATTGCTGCAAAATCTGGGAGCGTGAGCCAACTTTCCTGCTCTTCAAACTCACGAGTTATCATCAGGATGTGATTATCAACCACCTTATATTTATTCAATAAACAGACATGGGTAGCAGAAAGATCGGCTACAAATAAATCTTGCTCATAGGGCAGAAAAGGATTAAAATCTTTACCCTTTTTAATTTCTTGTTCCTGTTTTTTATTCGCTTCCTCTTTCTTTTTTATACTAGACAAAATCCGCACCTGAAATTTAATCCCAGCTTGCTCCAATTCCTCACATTCTGTTTGGATTGGCTGGAGCGCTCCACATTTTAAAGCATTTTCGCTTGTCTGTTTTACTTTTTCCCACAAAGTACCCGACTCCAGCATTAGTTTTTCCTCGATCAAATCTAGTTCATAACTAATTATAAGCTTAAAAATTGCTAAATAATCTAGCTTTTCTGAAAATAAATTGTAAAAATGTTTCTTGTCGAGAAATAATGCTGGCTTGAGCCTCCATTCCTGGTTGTATTTGACATTCCCTATTTCCATTCCTTAATGAGAGTTTTTCTGGTTTAATAGTTACTTCAAAATATTTTAAACTATTATTGGCTGGAATTAAATTATTATTTAATTTTACCACATCTGGAGAAATTGCTGTTACTACTCCGTCTAATATTCCATAGTCTGGATAAGGACAGGCATTGATTTGTAATTTAGCCGTTTGTCCAATTTTTACTTGATCCAGATCTTGATTAGAAATAAAAGTCTTAATCACTAAATCTACATCGTCAGGCATAATTTCTGCAATCACTTCATTGGCTGTGACAAATTCCTGTTCATTTCTTAAGTTTAATTGCAAGATTACCCCATCTACAGTAGCTCGAATAATGCTTTTTTCTAATTCTGTTGCTGTTTGTTGCAATTGTTTTTGCTCTTGAATAATTCGAGTTTCTAACTGTAACCTACTTTGAATCAAAAATTCTCTTTCTTGATTTAAATTAGCTATTGTTGCTGTCTTTTTAGCCTCTGCTTGGGTAATCTTTTCTTGAGCAACTATAACAATGCCGCGATGAGGATTTATTCCTGCTTGAGCAGTCTTTAACCTAGCTGTTGCTGTTTTAAAAGCGGCTTGTTTTTCGTTAAATTGCAACTGAGAAATTGATCCTGTAGCAACTAATTCCTCATATCTTTGCATTTCATCTTGAGCTAATTCGAGAGCAGATTGTACTTCCTCAAAATTAGCTTGAGCAGATATTTCTTGTGTTTGGTACTCTTGTTTAATGCGATTTAATTCGATTTGAGCTATCAGAATATCTTGCTCAAGAGATTGAGATTCAGCGATAATTTGCTCACCTTGAAGTTGAAGTTGAGCATCAATTTGAGCCTGTTTTAATTCCATTTGCTCAATGGTTTCTTCTAATCGACTCTTTTGGGTTTCTAACTGAGTCCGATCCAAAAAAGCAATGATGTCTCCTTTTTTAACTATTTGATTTTTTTCTACCGCAATATTTTTAATTGTTCCCTCTATTTGCGCTTCTACAAGTCTTATTTCTCCCAAGGGACGAACTAAAGATGTACCCTTGACAGTGACACTATATTTGAGGAATGAAGCAAGAGTAATAACTGTACCAACTGTTCCTAATAAAAAAAATCCAGCTATTTTAGTCCAGATACTAACTGGCGGTAAAAATTCATCACTGTTAAATGGGTGAAAAGTGGCTTTGGTTTTGAGCATAAGGATAATCTTAAGTAATTAAAAAATCTAGATGTTCTCCTGTTTTTGTCAGCAAATCTGACTGCAACCCTTGAAATTTTAATTGACCTTCTTCTAAAAAAATAATCCATTCAGCGCGCTGAATAACTTGAGGACGATGACTAATTAAAATTGTGGTTTTGTCTTGTCGATGGGATAAAAGTTGCTCCAAAACTTTAGTCTCGCTAATAGGATCTAATCCAGCAGTAGATTCATCTAAAATCAAAATTGGGGGATTGGTGGCGATCGCCCTTGCTAGAGCAAGTCTTTGTCTTTGACCTCCAGAAAGATTTGAACCAAATTCACCTAATATTGTCCGATATTTTTCTGGTAGTTTACTAATAAATTCATCTGCTTCAACAATTTGACAAGCTTTGACAATTTGTTCAAAGGTTAGCTGGGGACTCCCCAAACGAAAATTATCAATAATTGAGCGACTCCAAAAATGTGCTTCTTGGGGAACAAGAATTACTTGTTTGCGCAAACATTCTAAAGCTAAATCTTCTAAATTATAAATATCAAAGCGAATATTGCCCGATTTTATTACATATAATCCAGAAATTAATTTAGCTAAGGTACTTTTCCCACAGCCTGATTTTCCAATAATGGCAGTAACTTTTCCCCCAGGAATGGTGAGCGAAAAATTTTCTAATAAATCCACTCTTCCCGGATAATGAAAATTTACATTAGTACAGATAATATCAGCATCAGGAGAAATTATTGCCCAAGACTTTTTACTATCTCCTTCAGTTTCAGGAGTTGCATTAATCACTTCCTGTAATCTTAAGTTAGCAGTTTGCGCGCGAATAAAATCATCAATAAAATCAATTAAATCAGTAATTAAGTAGGTAAAATTTCGGTTAAAAGTGGTAAAAGCTAATAATTGACCAATACTTAACTCTCTATTAATCACCAACAGACTGCCAAACCCTAATAAAAGAGTTGCTCCTACTTCTGAGATTAAGCGAGAAAATGTGCGATTAATAATCTCTATTTTAGTTGTACTAAACACCAGATTAGCTAAACGACCAAAGCGAATTTGCAATTCTTCCCATAATTCAGAGATAGCAGATGTTGTTTTGAGAGTTATCGCTCCTTTAAAAGTCTCTACTAATATTCCTTGATTTTCAGTGTCTAAAACCATTTCTTTATAAATTTTTTGCGTTAAGCTTGGTTTAAAAATAATTGAAGTTAATGTCATTAAAACTGAAACTGTCAGGGCAAGTAATGTTAATTTTATACTATAAAACATCATTAAGATCAAAGAAACAAAGGCGATTAAAAAGCTACTGGGCAGACTAATAATAATTTTTGAGATTAAACTGTTAATTTTTTGAATATCTCTTAGTCTGCTAATCACTTCACCACTTCTGCGAGTTTCATAGTAAGTTAAAGGTAAGCGTAAAATTTGGTGAGCAAATTCGAGAACCAGTCCTAATTCCAATCTTTCAGCAAAGTAGGCAATTAAAATATTTTCAACAAAGGATAACCCACTTTTAACGAAATACATAAGAATAACGGCTATGATTACCCCTGTTAGCAATTGGGTATCACCTCTAACCATCACCTCATCAGTGAGAATTTGTAAAAAAAACGGAAACCCAAGGGAAAGTAACCCAATGACAAAAGAACATAACAAAGCCTCAATAATAATGAGACGATAAGACCATAAACGGAGAAAAAACTTTTCTAGACCCTCAATTTTGTCATCAGGTTGGGCAAAAAAACGAGTTGGATCTAGCTGAAGTAACAGCATAATTCCATCTGTCCAATCTTCAGCTAATTCTGCTTCGGATAAATAACGAATTCCTAAAGCAGGATCGCCAATAATATATTTATTCTTCACTTTGCCATACAAAATTACCCAATGATTACCTTGCCAATGAATAATTGCGGGTAAAGGTACTTTTTGAATTTGCTTAAAAATTTCAGAAGATGTTGCAACTGAACGGGCATAAAATCCTAAAGACTCCGCACCTCGTCTGATACCTAATAATGTTGTTCCTAATTGTCCAGTCCCGATCGCTTCACGGATACGAGTGAGTGTAAAAATACGCCCATAATATTTGGTAATTGAAGCTAGACAAGCTGCACCACAATCTTCTTCACTATGCTGTAACACTACAGGATATTTCATCAAAAAACTAAGGGATAATAAATATCTTGAGAATTAGGATTTAGATAAAGTTGATGCCATTCAAGTTTAAATGAAGCAAACTGTTTTTTAATTAAAGACATTCGCCCTTCTGGGGAATTAATCCCTGTTTGCCAACCTGAGAATAAGGCATTAGCTAGAATTTGAAAACGGTTCATCCCAAAAGTTGTGGGTAAATCAGTCCCATTTTGTGGTTCTTCTGCTAAACCTAACCCTGGTGCTAGTAATTTAGTAAATAGGGGAATATTCTCAGCCAACTCTGTTTTATTTTCTTCATAAATACTCTGGAGTATTAATCTGACTTGCTGGTAATAATTATTGGCAAATTTGAGCATAGCTGCGTCATAACGTCCGTAATCATCAGGGTTTGATAAAGTTTTAAAAGTAAACGGAATTTGAGAGTTATTCAATTTCTCTGTTAAAGTTTTCATCACCCTAACAGCTCCTTGTGCCGTTATATTAAAATAGATTTCTACAATTTTGTTTTTTTCTGCTGCATTAACTAATCCTGCGTCACCAATTGCTAGATAAAAATCCTGTTCAACTTGATTACGTGGAAATTTAACCTCTACAATATCTCCAATTTTTCTAGATTTTTCTAGATTTTTTAAATGATAATTGGGGTCAATCCATACAGTTAAACCATTTTTTTTTACAGCCAGCTTCCCAGATTTTTCTTTTCTTAAAATCTGCCACCCTGCATCAAAGTAACCTGCGCCACAATTATTGTTATGTAATTGTTTGTAAAATTCATAATTAAGTCCTTTGACAGTATTGTTAACTAATTTTGATTGTCTAGAAATCTCTATTACATCCTGTTTGATATCTTTTTCCCCCATAAAGTAAAGCTCGTGGAGAAAATTTCTTAACCGTAAACATAAATATTTATTTTTGAGTTTTTTATTTAACTTCTCCAGGCTACTTAAAACCTCTTGAGGAATTTCTAATAATTCCTCTTGCGGATGGGTAATCACAAAATTACTATCAATTTGAAGGTTATTAACCAGATAATATAATAATTGCATCATTGTAATTCAGATCTGGGTTTTCCAAAAATAACTGGGATAGATTGTTCTGGAGTACATAACAAAGTTTTAGCGACTTGCAACATACAGATTCTATTATTATCAAAAGGTTCGTGATAAGAAATATCTGCTAGAATACTTTCAATTAAGGCTAAACCCGTAAATTCCATAACTCGTTTGAAAAAATCAGGATGACGATTTAAGATTTCTGGAAAATCAACTAAATAAGCTTGAATAAGTGCTACTAGGGAAGGTTGAATTTTTTCTAGTGGTGTAGTAGCTAAACTTAACGAGGTTTGAATATCTAGATCTTTAACAATTAGCAGACTATTTAGCCAAATTCTTAGATAACTTGCTAAAATATTTCCCACATCAAAAGCTGGATCTCCCCACACCCATTTTTCCCAATCAATTACGCGAATTATATTTTGCTGTTCTGATAATTCTTCCCAGTTTAACTGCAGCAGAATATTATTTAATTTTAAGTCATTATGGATTAAACAACAGGGTTGATAACTAGCATTAACTTCTCTGACCGCTTTTCCTAAACTGGGATAACGCTGATAAAGTTCAAAAAATTTGAAAGCATCCCTGCAAAGCTCACCAAACATTTCTGGAGTAATCTTTTCTAAATCATCAATAAAATCAGGAATTTCATCCCTATTCAAAAATTCCTTGTAGGTTTCCCCATCTAGGGTACTACGATGAATTGTAGCGATCGCTTTTCCTAATGAAGTCGCCAGCGTGGGGGGAAAAACATTAGTCTTTGCATAAAAATCCCTCAAATCGCCATAATCATGCAGATAGTTATAAATAATAATTGAACAATCAGCATCAAACTTGATTGCTTCTGATATTAATGAAGAGACAGAGCTAAGTTCTGGATGATTTTTGATAAAGTCATGAATTTGCCATTCTTGGTATAAATCTCCCTTTGTTATCCCCTCTTTCTTGTTAGACTCTTGTTTTACTAAGTAATGCCTATCTGGTAAAGTTATCAATAAATTAAAATTTTTACTAATTTTAGATTTAATTTGGCACAGATGTTTTTCTTCTTGAGAACAAAGCTTTTGGTTAATAAGATAGTCCAAAACATTTTCTGTGCTTAAGAAAAACGCCATAATTTCAATATTCATTCAACTTTAATCATTTGAAAAGGTTCTTAACATTGATAAAACACCAATGTTAAAAACCTAAACTTAAATCAATTTAGCTTTAGGTACGGCTGCGGCTGCGGCTACGGCTGCGGCTACGGCTACGGCTACGGCTACGGTTACGACGTTTTCCACCAGAAATAATTAATTCTTCTTGTTCTGATAAATCCCGCATAAAAGTTTCAGAATCCGAAAATAAAGCAGACCCTAAAGGCGATAAATTATTTTCCTTTTCCTTGATCATCACGAGGCTCATTCCTCCCTTTTTTTACTTTCTTAATCTTATCTTAACTTATCCTGATTTAGATGTCAAGATAATTTTATTGATTTTGTGGCTTGATAAATTGTATATTTAAATTATTTTTCTTTCTCTCCCCACAATATTTTCCAATTTAGCAACTTCTATTGATTAGCACTACTGATCTTTGGCTACAATTAAAACAAGAAATATCGTTGAGTTAGGGGTAAACTGATAGCTGGTTCACAGGTTAATAATTCCCCGTCTGCTCTTACTTCGTAGGTTTCTGGGTCAACCTCTATGTGAGGTAAATATTCGTTTAATTTCATGTTATTTTTGCTAATATTACGGGTGTTTACCACTGCAACTGCTTGTTTTTGCAGGTTAATTTGTTGGGCAATTCCTAATTCTAATGCAGCTTGAGAGACAAATGTATAAGAAGTGGCGGCAATTGCACCGCCAAAACTAGCAAACATGGGGCGCATATGAATAGGTTGGGGGGTGGGAATACTCGCATTTGCGTCTCCCATTTGTGAATAGGCGATCGCCCCTCCTTTAATAACTATTTCTGGTTTTACACCAAAAAATGCTGGTTTCCATAAACATAAATCTGCTAATTTCCCTACTTCGATTGAGCCAACATAGTCAGAAATTCCCTGAGTAATTGCTGGATTAATTGTATATTTTGCGATATATCTTTTGGCTCTAAAATTATCATTTTCTCCTGTTTCTTGCCCTAAAATTCCCCGTTGTACTTTCATTTTGTGGGCGGTTTGCCAGGTACGCATGATTACTTCGCCAACTCTGCCCATTGCCTGGGAGTCAGAGGAAATCATACTAAATGCCCCCAGATCGTGTAATATATCTTCAGCGGCAATGGTTTCTTTGCGAATACGGGACTCGGCAAAGGCTACATCTTCGGGGATATTTTTATCTAAGTGATGGCACACCATTAACATATCTAGGTGTTCTTCTAGGGTGTTGAGGGTGTAGGGACGGGTGGGGTTAGTGGAAGAGGGGAGAACATTTGCTTGTCCACACACTTTGATAATATCTGGGGCGTGTCCCCCTCCAGCTCCTTCTGTATGATAGGTATGAATTACTCTGTTTTTGAAAGCAGCGATGGTATTTTCCACAAACCCCGCTTCATTCAGTGTATCTGTGTGGATGGCCACTTGGATATCATATTCATCAGCAATGGTGAGACAGGTATCAATGGCTGCTGGAGTGGTTCCCCAGTCTTCGTGGAGTTTTAAACCCATTGCTCCTGCTGCTACTTGTTCCACTAAACCCTCTGGTAGGCTACTGTTTCCTTTGCCTAAAAAACCTAGATTGACTGGGAATGCCTCGGCAGCTTGTAACATTCGGTGCAAGTTCCACGCTCCTGGGGTACAAG
This sequence comes from Gomphosphaeria aponina SAG 52.96 = DSM 107014, assembly GCA_016903655.1. Taxonomy (GTDB): domain Bacteria; phylum Cyanobacteriota; class Cyanobacteriia; order Cyanobacteriales; family Gomphosphaeriaceae; genus Gomphosphaeria; species Gomphosphaeria aponina. Next base: position 18,655 of record JADQBC010000006.1, on the reverse strand, counting down.
TGGTGGCATTAGTTCCTGTAGCAGGGCCTGTTCCTCCCCCTAACATGGTGGTTATGCCAGCGGCGATCGCTGTTTCAATTTGCTGGGGACAGATAAAGTGGATATGGGAGTCTATCCCTCCTGCAGTAAGGATCATCCCTTCTCCTGCAACTATTTCTGTGCTCGGCCCAATAATAATCTCAATGTTATTTTGAATGTGAGGGTTGCCTGCTTTACCAATTTTGGCAATTTTACCATCTTTTATCCCTACATCTGCTTTAACTATGCCCCACCAGTCGAGAATGAGAGCATTAGTTATTACTAGGTCAACTGCACCTCCTGCGCGGGAAATGGGGGATTGTCCCATAGCATCTCTGATTACTTTACCCCCACCAAATTTGACTTCATCCCCATAGGTTGTATAGTCTTGTTCCACTTCGATAAACAGTTCTGTATCAGCTAGTCGGAGGCGATCGCCTGTTGTGGGCCCGTAGGTTTCTGCGTACGCTCTCCGAGACATTCTATAACTCATATTTTTTCCCTTTTGTTTTGAGTTAAATTATATTATAGGCTGTGGTTAGATTTATTAAAAACTTTTTAGGTTAAAATAACATAAATAAACAGATAGTTGGCAGAAGATAATGATTAGTATAGAACAGGCACTATTAACAGTTAATCAACTTACTCTGGAACAAAAACAGATATTATTAGATATTATTAAAAATCAATTAATTGAAGCTCGCCGTCAAGAAATAGCAGAAGATGCGCAAAAGGCGATCGCCGCATTTCATCAAGGAAAATTACAGCCTCAGCCTGTGGAAACGATTATTTCTGCATTGGAAGCTACACTAACGGACAATTTATGAGACAGTTAGTTTTAACACCAAAATTTGAACGGCAGTTCCGTAAATTTGTCTTGCATAATCCAAAACTTAAGCAAAAAATCAAAAAAGTTTTAAGGCAAATGGAAGAATATGTTTTTGATACTCAATTAAAAACTCATTCATTACAAGGAAAATTATCGGGGTTAAAAGCTTGTTCTTGTGGCTATGACTGTCGGATTTTATTTGCTATCGAAATTGACTCTCTCAGTGAAAAAGAAGTGGTTATTTTACTTGATATTGGTACTCATGAGGAAGTTTATTAAAGGGCGATCGCCTGTTGTGAGCCTATATGTTTCTGCGTAAGCTTTGCAACTCATATTTTTTTTCTTTTTGGTGTAAGTAAGATTGTATAATTGCTCTTAGCTTTAGCCTACCCTGGTTATGGCTGAACAAAAAGAAATACAAACAAGTAACTGAAATCATGACAACCTTAGAAGAAGACAAAGAAAAAAAACGTATTCGCTCTGTTTCTTTTTTATTACAGAGAGCGGCAAAACCCCTGCGCATTTTGAAGGCGATCGCTTGGTCAAACCAAGTCAAAGCGGATTTTTTTGCTAATAATGCTCAAGAATTACCAAAAGTAACTTATCCAAGTTTTGATCCTCAACCTACCATTGATTTATTAAGAGAAGCAAAACGTAATATTTTTCCCACCTCCACCATTGATCTTTGGCTGGAGCGTCAAGCTAACTGTCTTGAATGTGGAGCGCAAATGTTAGCCAATGTGGGGACACCGAGCTTTTTTTCTTATAGTCGTCAAGCTTATGGAGAACCCACTGCTCCTCTGCGCTACGATCCGAAAACTCCTTTAGAACTAGCCGAAAGTATCAGGGATAATATCGAGAAACTTGACCACATTAACATGAATATTCCCTCTCCTGCTATCCATTCAGCCGATGAAATAGCAGTTGATATTACCAAAGCGGTTAAAGCTCATTTTGGGGAAGATGCACCAGCAGTAGTTATTGTGGATGAACTATCTGCTAATGCTTTAGCTACTTCAAAGCAAATTCGCTTGCGCAAAGATGCCAAATTTACGGATAAAGACGCAGTACAGTTAATTAACCATGAGGCATTTATTCATGTTTTAACTTCAATCAATGGGAAACAACAAACTGATTTACCAATATTAGGGGAAGGTCATGTGGGGACAACTCGCACCCAAGAGGGGTTAGCTGTGTTTGCGGAAGTGATAAGTGGCACAATTGAACTTAATCGGTTTCGACGTTTAGCCGATCGGGTTTTTGCGATTCAAATGTGTATTGAAGGGGCAGATTTTCTGGAAGTTTATCGTTATTTTTTGGAAAGAACTGGACAAAGCGATCAATCATTTGAAAGTACCAGAAGGGTTTTTCGGGGAGGAGTAATTACAGGAGGCGCTCCGTTTACCAAAGATGTGGTTTATTTATTCGGTCTTTTGCAGGTTAATGGCGTTATTCGCGCTATTTTTTCCGCTGGACGAGCTGATTGTTTGCGCTTGCTTTTTTGTGGCAAGTTAGACTGTTTTGATATTCCTGCTTTAGCGGAATTAACGGCTCTGGGATTGTGTAAATTACCTCAATATTTACCCCCTTGGGTTATGGATCCTCGCCACTTGCTGGCTTTATTAACTTATTCAAATTTTATCAGTCAAACAGACTTAGAATCAACAACAGAGATTGCTAAACGGTTTTTGGCAGATACTCCTATTATTGAATTTGACGAAAAAATTAATGGTACAAACACCTAATAAATTGTTAACTTTAGAGGAATTTCTCCAGCTTCGAGAAACTAAACCTGCTGGGGAATATGTTAATGGTAAAATCAGCCAAAAACCACTACCCCAAGGAAAACATAGCACAATTAAAACTGAACTTGCTGCTGCTATTAATGCGGTTATTAAGCCAGCTAAAAGAGGCAGAGCATTTTCAGAATTAAGGTGTACTTTTGGAGATAGATCTATTGTTCCTGATGTTTCTGTTTATTCTTGGGAAAGGATACCTCGTGATGCAAATGGGAAAATAGCTAATCGTTTTCATCTTGCTCCTGATTGGACTATTGAAATATTATCCCCAGACCAAAATCAAACCAAAGTTGTCAAAAATATTCTCTATTGTCTGAAAAATGATACTCAATTGGGTTGGTTAATTGATCCAGAAGAGGAAACAGTGTTTGTTTATTTTCCTAAACAAGAAATAGAGGTGTTTGATGACGATGAGGTTCAACTTCCTATTCCTGCTTTTGCCCAAGATTTTCAGTTGAAATTAGGAGCTTTGTTTAACTGGTTATTGTAGTTATTTCTTTGGAGGAAAAAACAGTTACAGGAAAATCTAGTTAGAAAACTCGCGGATAAAATCAATAACTTGCTCTAAGTGATTAAATTTGAGACTCGCTATACCTAAATTTTGTAATGCTTCCATTGGGAGTTCTTGAATCGCTGCTTGTACCTCCTCTGGTATTTCGCCAAAACGTTCTGCTAGTAACAGCAATAAAAACTCCAGTTTTCCCTCTTCTTTTCCTTCTTCTTTTCCTTCTTCTTTAGCTTGAGATATATAACCTTTTTGGTCTTCAAAAAACATCTCTCGCTTTTGTAACTCTTCTAGTTCCTTTGGACTTAAACAAGCTTTATTGGCAATAGTTAAAGCGTGGTGCATTTCTGGGACTTCATCTATTGTTTCTGGAATGTTTTCTAAGTTTTCACTCTCTTTCAGGATATAAATCCATTTGTCTGTTATTGTTTCTAACTCTTCTAACTTCTTGTTAAATTTTGGCAATTCTATAAATACCATTTGCATTTCTTTTTCATAGGCTACTCCGTGTTTTGTTTCTTTAAACTCCCAAAATGTGATTACTTGCTCTATTTCGGGAAAAAGGTTAAAATCTGCAATTGTTATGGCTATTACTGGGGCCAGTTGTGAATATCTTTCTCCTAACTTTAGCTGGTTGGCATAGGTTTTTGCTAGGTTATACACTACTCGCTTTTTAAATGCTGTCATCTTGAGTAGCTGCATTTCTATGATAACTGTCGTCTCGTTTTCTAAAATTGCTCTCACATCAACATAAGTATTTTTTAAACTTGCTAATGTTGCTGCATTGTAGGGGTCAATGATTTCTAAGTCTTTGATTACTTTTCTTTCTTGATAAATAATGGCGTTGAGAAAGCTGATCAGTATGTCTTTACTTTCTTCACTACCAAATATCTTTTTAAAAGCAAAGTCGGTTTTGGCGCTGATAAATTCCATGATGGTGACTCTCCTGGGTTGATTAAATTATTTGAACAGAGGAAAATAATTGGGCTGTAATTTATCTGCTATAAAATCTGTGATAAAAATTTGCGAGTTCTTTCTTCTTTGGCGTTCTGGAAAAACTCTTCTGGGGTAGCTTCTTCTACTAAAATTCCATCAGCCATTAACACAATGCGATCGGCTACTTCCCGCGCAAAACCTACTTCATGGGTGACAACAACCATTGTCATTCCAGAATCTGCTAAATTTCTCATTACGTCTAAAACTTCTCGTACCATTTCTGGGTCAAGGGCTGAGGTTGGTTCATCAAATAACATGATTTTTGGCTGCATTGCTAATGCACGGGCGATCGCCACTCTTTGTTGTTGACCTCCTGAAAGTTGCCCAGGAAATTTTTGCGCTTGCTCTAATATTCCTACCCTTTCTAACAGTTGCATTGCTATTTCTTCTGCTTTAGCTTTGGGCCATCTCCGCACCCAAATAGGTGCTAAAGTTACATTTTCTAGTACGCTTAAATGAGGAAACAAATTAAACTGTTGAAACACCATCCCCACTTCTCGCCGAATAGCCTCAATATTCTTAATGTCGTGGGAAAGATTAATTCCATCAACAATAATGCTCCCTTTTTGAAATTCTTCTAAAGCATTAAAAGTGCGAATAAAAGTAGATTTTCCTGAGCCACTAGGCCCCATAATTACTACTACTTCGCCCCGTTTTACTGTCAGACTAACTCCTCGCAGAACATGGAAATGATTGCCATACCATTTATGCACATCTGTGGCAATAATTCCTATGTCTGAATCAATCTGTGTTTTCGTGTCTCGTATTTGTGTCATTTTAATTAATAATGGATCTCTTTAGTGCGTTACGGCTTACGCCTAACTTACCCTACGACTATGCTTTATTTTCTTGGCTTTTTATTTCTCTCATGTTAATGACTAATGACTAATAACTGAGGATAGGGCGGGTTTTGATATAAAAATTCTAGTTTTTAGTAAAAAATTATCCCTAAACCCGCCCCTACAGGACCAATGACTAATGACCTGTATTTAGTTTCTTTTCTAATTGACGACTACCCAGAGACATGGCATAACAAATAATCCAGAAAAGTATGCCATTAAATAAATAAACTTCAGCATAGTCTCCTAAAAATTGGGGTTGAGCTAAAATCGAACGACTCATACCCAACAATTCTACTAAGCCCACAATTGCCAACAAAGTCGTATCTTGAAATAAACTAATAAATTGACCCACAATTGAGGGAATTGCCACCTTTAAAGCTTGAGGTAAAACAATTAATGCTAATACCAAGGGAGTATTTAAACCTAATGCCTTGGCTGCTTCAATTTGACCTCTTGGTACTGATTGTAAACCACCCCGCACATTTTCTGCAAGATAGGCAGAACTAAACAAAGTTAAGCCTAATATTGCTCGCAAAACTCGGTCAGGGCGCATTCCTTCTGGCAGAAATAAAGGAATCATTATCTGTCCCATAAATAATATTGAAATTAACGGCAATCCTCTAAATATTTCAATATAAGCAATGGAAAATATCTTAATTACTGGCAAGGTACTTTGTCTGCCCAAAGCTAATAATACTCCCAAGGGAAAGGATAAAAAAATGCTCACTACTGCCATAAATATAGTTAGCATTAAACCGCCCCAATCATTAGTAGAAACTGACTTAATTCCTAATCCTCCTAACATTAACCAGAGTATGAGTAAGAAAGCAATAAACCAACCGAATGATAACCATCTCCCTAAAGTAGTTATTTTATTGCCTAATTGTTTTCCTATCCACCCATTCCCCACAACTAACCCTACCATTAAAATCAATAATAATTTAAAAGGTACAGCCCCAGGAATTAGTAATGAGATAGCTGAGATAATTCCCAAAACAATTAATACTGGTATTGTAAATAATGTAGCGGCTTTTCTGCCGATAACTCCCCAAGATAACCCAGCAAAACTACTAATTATGCCCACAATTAACCAAATGCGCCAGTATTGGTCTTTGGGATATCTCCCCACCATAAATAATGGTAGATTTACTTTAATTACTTCCCATTCAGCCACAGCGATCGCCCACTTGAAAAACCCATAAATCCCCCAGGAAATTCCTGCTAATAATACTATAGTTAATAAACTGTTATACCAAGTGCTAAATAAATTTTGCTGCAACCATTCTTTCGGAGTGATTCTTGTAATTTTTGGTTGAGATAATTGTTGATTCTCTAGAGTTTTCATTTACTATCTTTCTTTAATTTGGACAGTTTTATTTAACAAATTCATGGACAAAGAAATTATGAGATTAATGGAAAGATAGGCAGCCATAATTAAAATAAATACCTCTACGGGGCGACCTGTTTGATTGTAAGTAGTATTTGATACTGCATATAAATCAGGATAACCAATAGCAATAGCTAAACTAGAGTTTTTCGCCAGGTTCATATATTGACTATTCAGTGAAGGAATCATTACACGCAATGCTTGGGGAAAGATTACTAAGCGGATAACTAAACCAGATTTTAGTCCTAAAGATTTAGCTGCTTCCCACTGTCCTTTTGGTACTGATTGAATACCCGCCCTGACAATTTCCGCAATAAATGCCCCTGTATAAAATACTAAACCAACCAGTAAAGCTGACAATTCTAATGTGAGATTTAATCCCCCTTCTGTTCCCCCAGTTGCTAACGCTTTTGGAGCTTGCCAACCCAGAGCAAAAATAATAATTAATATGGAGACAATTGCCATCATAATTAAAGCAATTAATTGTGGTTGACCAGATTGAGCCTTTTCCGTCATTAATTGATTGCGCCAGCGCCAGATAAATACTGCTACAACTCCTCCCATGCCTAACACCAATAACCCAAGCCAGACAGTCACAGTATTTGCTGGCCAAGGAATAGCTATTCCCCGCTTACTCATAAATATTGACCCTAGCAATTCTATTTTGTTTTCTGGTTTAGGAAGACTAAAGAAAACCACAAAATACCAAAAAAATAATTGCAGCAGTAGGGGAGTATTTCTAACAACTTCCACATAAATCCGATTCAACTGACGCAACAACCAATTCTCAGAAAAACTAGCAATTCCTGCTAAAATACCCACTATGGTTGTGAAGATAATTCCTAAAATCATCACACGCAGGGAATTAACCAAACCCGCCAACAATACCTGGCTATAGGGGTCTTTAGGTTTGTAAGAAATGAGGGTTTCGCTAATGCTAAACCCCGCCTCATTTTTGAGAAAACCAAACCCCAAATTATTCCCCTGTTGTGCCAGATTACGGTTGAGGTTGCCAATTAAGAGAGCTGCAATACCCACAAAAATTACCACAGCCAAGACTTGTAAGGCAATGCGCCAAAATCTCTCATCTCGCCATATTGGAATTTTCTGATTTTTCTGATCAACCATCTTTTTCTCTTATTTAACGGAATGGAGGAGAATAAAGCAGACCACCATTAGTCCATAAATCATTTTGACCGCGAGGTAGTTTAAATTGAGATTTTTCTCCTAAATTACGGTCATAGACTTCTCCGTAGTTACCCACTTGTTTAATAACATTATAGGCAAAATCATTACTCAGCCCCATACCTTTTCCTAAATCACCTTCTATGCCTAAAAAACGTTTGATTGTCGGGTCAGTAGAAGTTTTCATCTCATCTACATTTGCTTGAGTGATGCCTAATTCTTCACCTTCAATTAAAGCATAAGTTACCCATTTAACCGCATCAAACCAAGCAGAATCATTATTGATAGTAACAGGGCCTAAAGGTTCTTTGGACATTGTTACTTCTAAGAGAATATGCTCTTCTGGGTTGGGCAAGTTACTACGGCGGGCTACAAGTTGAGATTTATCAGAAGTAATCCCATCACAACGTCCTTCTGCATAAGCTGCATAAGCTGGTTCTGCTTGTTGGAAGGTAACAGTTTCTGCTTCCACTGCTTGTTTACGGAGGTTATCGGTTAAGTTAAGTTCACTTGTTGTACCTGATTCTACACAAACAGATTTACCTTGCAGATCCTTCAGTGTTTTAATCCCACTATCAGCACGCACCATCATTCCTTGACCATCATAGAAAGTAGTAGGAGCAAATTCTAGCCCCACACTGGTATCTCGGCTAATTGTCCACGTAGTATTGCGAGCTAGCATATCTACTTCTCCACTACTAAGCGCAGTAAAACGCTCAGTTGAGTCCAGGTTGCGGTATTCCACAGCATTGGGGTCATTGAATAAAGCAGCGGCAACTGCCCTACAAACATCAACATCTATTCCTGAATACTTACCATCCTGATCCACATAACTAAATCCTGGGATACCACCATCCACCCCACAGATTAATTTCCCCCGACTTTTCACTGTTTCTAAACGACTGGTGGTAGCTGCTGGACTACTGGGGGCTTGACTATTGGCGGGTGGTGTTGGTGCTGGTGTTTCACAGGCAGTTAGTGGCAGCACCATTAACAGAGTGGTCACCAAAATACTTTTCCATCTAATCATAATTGTTTTAACTTTTGTTACTAAACTGAATAATTATACTCAATAATATCACTTAGTAAAAATTTACACTTGTTTTAGCAAAATTGTGTATTTTTTGATACAAAATTTCCAACTCATTACTTGCTTGCCACCAGGAGTTATTGTATTTAAATCAAAGCCAGCCCAACCCCTCTAATTTTGGGCGTTAAAGTAGCGGAGTTGCTTCCTTTGGAGTGGGGAGAGGGTTTTAGTTTGGTTAGTAGTTTTTGTAAAAAAATAATTCATGACTTAAAGGTCGCAACGCCTAATTTTGCGCCTCAATAGTTATAGCAAAGAAAAAGATGGTATGGACAATGGGTTTAAACCCATTGTCTGTGCTGTTTGCATGAAAAGATTGTCCTAAAAAACATCATTTTTGCTATATAATGAAAAATGTCTATTGAATTGAATGGAAAAAGAAATAGGATGAAAAAATCATTTATATTTCAGAGCAACTTTCATCAGATCATAAGCAATTTCCGAGAACATATCTTCCATAATATTCAATGAACATAACAGAAACAAAAAACAAACCGTTAATGACGCAGGCAGACTATGCTAAAAAGCTGCGTCCCTTCCTGCCAAAAGAAGCATTTATGCCAGATCCAAATAAAATTTGGATTCTCTTAATTAATGTTGCCATTGTCCTACTAGGATGGGGAATTGCCGCTAATCTGGATCAGTGGCACTGGTATGCCCTTGGGCTTTATCTTCCCTTTGCCCTAATCATGGGTAATAGTGTTATTGTTTTCGCTTTCAGTACCCATGATTTAATGCATAACAATGCCATTAAAAACCCAAGATTAAAGCAATTGGTTAGTCTAATGGGACTTACTCTGTTGTGGATGCCACCCACATTGTGGAAAGCTGTTCATAATCGAGAGCATCACAACAAAACTAATTCATTGGACGACCCCGATCGGAATTATTTGTATGAACAACCCAAAACCTGGGGAAAATGGCTTCAAAATCTTTTTGTCCCTTCTGCTGAAGTCAATCCATTGTTGTTTATCTTCGGCATGGGATATATCTGGGGAGTATACGTTTTTCGCCATTTAACGTCGGTCTTGTTATTCAATAACGGTTTAACAAAGTATCCTTGTGCTTCATTTAAGGTAAGTAATAAGGAACGGAAGGCGATCGCTCTTGAATTTTTGACAATCTTAGCCATTAACATAACCATCCTTATTTACTTAGATTTTAATCCTGTGAAGCTGATTCTGGGTTACTTTCTCCCCATTTGGCTTGGTCACAGCGGGATCATGTTTTATATCTATACCAATCATTTGCTGTGTCGGATGACCAGTATTAACGACCCACTCATTAACAGTATCTCCGTGCGAGTTCCAAAAATTTTTGACATACTCCATTTTAATTTTTCATACCATACCGAACATCACATTTTTCCAGGTTTAAATTCAGATTATTACCCACAAGTCCAAGAGCTATTAAAAACACAATTTGAGGATCGGTTTAATTTGTTAGACGCTCTAGAAGTTTGGCGGATGTTGTTGGCAACTCCGAGACACTATAAGGATGAGAATACTTTTACAGATTGGTCGGGAAACAAGTCTGTTCCTTGTCCTCTCTCTCGTGAAGATTTTTCTCTAGATTAAGCCATATTAGTCATTAGTCACTGGTCATTAGTTACTGGTAACTTCGACTCCCTTCAGTAACCAATGACCTTCCGACCAATGACTAATTTTTCAGAAAAGTGTCAATTTTATTAGACCAATGAGCGAAATTGTTTTTATGATACAATGAAAGATTGTTTTGTTAATCAAGTGTTATTAGTAGTAATTTGCTGAAACCAAGATAGGCTCAAATTATGCGTAGACGTAGCCCACCGTAGGTATCGCCAACTACCAAAAAATAAATAACTTTTAATTATAGCATCAAACGACTTTTGCTCATTGGTCTAATAATTCTCCAGACAATAAGTCAAGGGCACCATAATAAGTTTGACGCTCTCGATAATTATTAACATCAATTTCTCTTCTAACTTTACAGTGTCCCCATCCATAACCACAAACATCTCCACTGCTCAGATGACATTCATCAATAACTATGAATTTCAGCTTGATATTTTTCTAAAAAATTATGTATTTCGTCATTTACAGTTTTAACTAATGTTGGGTTTGGTTTTGGATTTTTTTTTATACCTTTATGCCAAGTAATACCAGCCTCGCAAAAAAGTTGATAATAACTTTGTTTAGATTTATAGATAATTCCATATTTATTATAGATATATGATATTAGTTCATCTAAATCCCATTCATTTTTTTTTTAGTTATTAAATAACTTTTTTGTATTTCTTAAGCCTCAAGATAACTATCTTTCCCTGAATATCCAAGTTTTAACCCTTCAACTCCATATTTTTTATATTTTTGTTCCCATTTGCTCATAAAACTTGACACTATACATAAAAATTCTCATGTGTTTTTATGAGTGTATCCGTGAAGACGCATATTGACTGCAACTGCACGCTTTAATTCTTTTGGGTCTGGATTACTATCTATAAATTGTTGTAAATCTAAATTTGTCATAATTAAGTCTGATAAAAAATTGGTTTTTGCTATTACTTTTCATGTCAAATAGGATTGCTATACCTGTTTTAAAATCAAAACGATCGCCTGTTTCAAGGCATCGAGTCGATCATCAAACAGATTATCTGGAGTCAAAGTATCCAAAAGTTTGAGACGTTTTAAGCGATCGCGCACCTTCCCTTCTGCACCCACTAAAAATACCTCACGGTGATGTTGATGAGCTTCCTGCACCATAGTTTCGATAGCCAAAGCAGCAGTCACCCCCAACCTGGGGACATCGCGCACATCCAAAATCAGCACATCATAATCACTAATAGCCGCCATCTGCTGAGAAATAGCCTTAGCAGCACCAAAGCTCATGGGTCCACTGAGATGAAACAAGATAACTCGTCCCTGTCCTTGCTCCAAAACGGTCTGCTCTTCTGGGGTTAAAAATTCATCACCAGGATGGACAATGGTTTTCACTTGTTTACTTTGCAGGTCGCTCAATCCCTTGACGGTCAATAAATTAGCAAAAAAGACCCCCACCGCCACAGCAGTAATTAAATCTACAAAAACCGTGAGAAATAACACACCATACATTAGTCCTGTCGCTTTGAGGGAGAGATGATGAGCGCGTTTGAGAAAACCCCAATCAATAATATCAATACCCACCTTAATCAAAATACCTGCGAGCACTGCTTGGGGGATTGGTTCCGTGAGTTTCCCCGCCCCCAACATAATCACTAACAACAAGACACCGTGGATCATGCCAGACAAGGGTGTTTTCCCCCCCGCTTGCACATTTACCACCGTTCGCATGGTGGCTCCTGCTCCTGGTAATCCCCAGAAAATTCCCGCCAAAAAGTTGCCAATTCCCTGACCAATTAATTCGCGATCGGGGTCATGGCTGCTGCGAGTCACATTATCCGCTACCAGGGAAGTCAACAAGGAATCGATCGCCCCCAAAGTTGCTAACATCAGTCCATAGCCTGTCATAGTTTTCAGCGCTTCCCACTGAAAAGTTGGGAAATGGGGTTGAGGGAGGGCGGTAGGTATCTCACCAATTTGCTTTAAATCAGCATTACTAAAAAAGAGCAGTGAGAGGAGTGTGCCCACTACTAAAGCCAAAAGAGGAGATGGTACAATCCGATTGAGGTGACCTGGCCAAGTAAACACGATCGCTAAAGTCACCAACCCCAACACCACTGCCGCCAGGTTGGGCTGACTCACATAGGTGGGGAAATTCCGTAAGGAATCTATTACACTTGCCGAACCTGGATGCCCAAAAAACGGCCCGAGTTGTAGAAAGATAATAATCACCCCAATTCCCGACATAAATCCAGAAATCACGGTGTAGGGCATGAGGGTAATGTAAGTGCCTAATTTCAGCACCCCAAACAAAATTTGAAATAATCCCCCCAACATCACCACTGTGAAAGACATAGCCAGTCCTGTGTCAGGATATTTGGTAATTAGGGCAGTAAAAATCGTTGCCATCACTACCGTCATCGGGCCAGTGGGCCCTGAAACTTGGGCAGGAGTCCCCCCAAATAACGCCGCAAAAATCCCGACAAAAATAGCTCCGTACAACCCCGTAATTGCTCCTGCTCCAGAAGATACACCGAAGGCTAAAGCCAGGGGTAAGGCGACGATCGCTGCTGTCAGTCCACCTAAAAAATCTGCACGAAAGTTGCGTAAGTGCAGGTTCGGGAATAGTCTTTTTAGAGAATAGCTCATATGGTAACTTTGATCCGGGAAATTATCAATTAACGAAACAACAAAACAGGAATATTACTGCTTCTCAACACTTGGGCGGTGGTACTCCCAATCACTAAATGACGAATGCGGCTATGTCCGTAAGCTCCCATTAATAACAGGCTGATATCTTGATCGGTGATATACTGGGCGATCGCTTTTTCTGCTTCCCCTTCTTGTAGGCTACACACTGGCTTCATACCTGCTGCTTGCAACCATTGTTTAGCTTCATCGAGAAAAGCGATCGCCTTTTGCTCTGACTGACTTTTAGCCACAGTCAACAGATGCAATTCTAAACTTTTAAATCCAGAAAAATCTGCTAAAAATTGCAGAATTTTCTTACCTGTTGAACTCCCATCATAGGCAACTAAAATGCGATTAATGGGGTGAAAATCCCGAGAAGTAACTAAACAAGGTTTGTGACTACTACGCACAATTCTTTCTAGATTTGCCCCTAAATGTCCAGAGGCAAATTCCGCAGTTTCCCCTCTTTTTCCCAAGACAATCAAATCTGATAATGCCTCAAATTCATGGAAGCAATCTACCAAAAAACCTGTTTTATGGGTTAACTTAATTCTTTCCACCCCAGCCTCTTTTAAAGTTTGTTCTGCGGTTTGCAAAATTAACTTAGCTTTTTGGTGATTAAGCTTGGCTTTTTCATGTTCTAAATTTACCAACTTATTGAGTAAATCTTCAGACGCACCCAGACCAATACTACCGCTTAAGTTCCCCGTAGAAGCCACCTGCTGACTGCGAATATCTATAACAGTCAATACATTAACTTCTGCTCCCAATTCCTTCCCTAACCATGCACCATAGCGATAGATAGTGTCAGCAAAAGCCGATCCATCAGTACAAAGTAAAATATTTTTCATAATGGGTTAAAAATACTATTAAAATTTTAATGTCCTGATGTTTGTTTCAGGGCATCGGGGTGGTTGTACATTGCTAATTTATCCAACAAAGTAGCACTAGCTTCATTCAAACCAATCAGTTCCACTTCTGCTCCATTGCGACGGAATTTAATCACCACTTTATCGATCGCCGCCACAGCGCCTTGGTCCCACAAATGAGCATGAGTTAAATCAATGGTGACGCGATCGACCAATTCTTTGAAATCAAAAGCTTCGAGAAACTCATCCACTGAGACAAAGAAAATTTGCCCCGCTACACTGTAGGTGCGATGATTGCCATCAGAGCTAAGAACTTTATCTACAAATACCAGTTTGGCAATTTTGCGGGAGAAGAAAACTGTACTCATCACAACCCCTGTTACCACACCAATAGCTAAGTTATGGGTTAATACTGTTATAAATACTGTGGTAATCATCACTGCTGTTTCGCTACGGGGAGTGCGGGGGATATTTTTCAGGGAAACCCAACTAAATGTCCCAATTGATACCATAATCATCACGGCTACTAAAGCACCCATTGGCATTTGTTTCACCCAATCCCCCAACACCAAAATGAAAAATAGCAGTAAAATCCCAGAAACTAAAGTTGAAAGTCGTCCTCGTCCACCCGACTGAATATTAATTACTGATTGCCCAATCATGGCACATCCCGCCATGCCGCCAAAGAAACCCGTGACAATATTAGCAATACCTTGTCCTTTAGCTTCTTGATTTTTATCGCTGGGGGTATCCGTGAGTTCATCAACTAAGGAAGTAGTGAGTAAAGATTCCAATAAGCCAACCATAGCCAAAGTCAGTGCAGCGGGAAATATAATCTGCAAAGTTTCAAGATTTAGCGGCACTTGTGGCAAAGCAAAAATGGGTAAAGTTGTTGGTAACTCGCCCATATCTCCCACTGTCGGCACCTTGAGTTTAAGCGCGATCGCCGCAATAGTCATCACCATGATCGCCACTAAAGGAGAAGGCACAACCTTTGTAAATCGAGGCAAAACATAAATTATTACCAGAGAGAGAGCCGTAATCCCATAGACCGTTAGTGGTACATTAGTTAGTTGTGGCAACTGGGCCATAAAGATTAAAATCGCTAGGGCGTTTACAAAGCCAAGCATCACGGCACGGGGTACATATTTCATCTGGCGACCCAATTTTAAGAACCCAAACAGAATTTGCAACACACCTGTCAAGATAGTTGCAGCAAACAAATACTCCAATCCATGATCTTTGACCAAATGAATTAGTAGTAGTGCCATTGCACCCGTTGCGGCGGAAATTAACCCAGGTCGCCCACCGAAGATTGCTGTTGTCACTGCAATGATAAACGAGGCGTACAGGCCGATCTTGGGATCTACTCCAGCAATAATAGAAAAGGCGATCGCTTCTGGAATCAATGCTAAAGCTACTACTGCTCCCGCCAAAATATCCCCTTTCACATTGGAGAGCCATTCCCGTTTTATTGCTTCTGTATTCAAAAGTTTCTCCTTCATCATCAAAAATCTATCATTAGCTTGCTCTTATGCTAATGAGTACCACCTGAAATAACTGTTCACTTGGATTCAAATTCTGGCGTTGCTGAATTGAGCTATGAATTATATCCTAACTCAAACCTACTCCCCACTCCCCACTCCCCACTCTGCTACTTTAAGATTTCATGCTTCAATTCAGCAACGCCCAAATTCTTTTATGGGCGCACGCCATCCCGATGACAGCCAGGCAAAGGGCCTGAGATCAACAAACGCCAAGACTCACACCTTATATTTAAGGTGGACAAATTCCGTACTCAACAGTTTGTCGCTCGCTCATCACTGATAAAAAGAGAATATTTTCTGGAAATTTTTGCTTCCGAGGAGCAATGATACCATAGTTAGTTGCCAAGAAAAATTGTTGATAGCGTTTCTCTTAGTCTTGAGGTACGGACAAGGAGTTTAAACCCCTTGTCTTACCAAGGCAAACTGTACCTTAGTTATTTGAGAATTGCTAGATTTAAGATCAAGTTTTGCATCAAAAGCCATTAAACTCACCCCTTTAGCAGTAATATGGTAACAAAGCTTACACAGGAGAATAATATCAATGGAAGTTAATCTACCTCAAAAAGATAGCCCAGAAGATCAGGAAAAACGCACAGCGTGGCTCGAGAGAAATCGTACCAGGTATGAATTTAATCCTGACTATCTACCGCCTTTAACTGTAATCAAGGATGTACCTGACAATGAAAGTTTTTCAGCCCGTTACTTAGCAGAAAGACTGCCTGCAACTTTAGGAAAACTGGCGGCAAATACCCTGGCGGTAAATGTGCGTAGTCTTTGGGATCCCCTGGATGAACTGCAAGATTTTGAGGACTTTTATCAAAAAATCTCCCCGCCTTCTGTCATGCCAACCTACCAGACTGATGAATGTTTTGCTGAACAAAGGTTGAGTGGCGCAAATCCAATAGTATTACAACGTCTCCAATCCCTTCCTCCAACTCTCACCTACAATTTAACTGACCTCCAGGCTGCCTATGGTTCTGCCCTTAATCTTGAAAAGGAATTAAAAGAGGGCAATCTTTATGTTGCTGATTATACTCAGCTAGCTTTTGTCCAGGGGGGAACTTACCTCAAAGGCAAAAAATATTTACCCGCCCCCATCGCCCTGTTTTGTTGGCGAGGAACTGGTTATGGAACTAGAGGAGAATTAGTCCCCATTGCCATTCAAATTGCGCCCCATTTGGGAAAAGAAAGTTCATTATTAACTCCTTTTAGTCCCGCCATGAATTGGTTATACGCCAAAACTTGTGTGCAAATTGCTGATGCTAACCACCATGAAATGGCTACTCATTTATGTTATACTCATTTTGTGATGGAGCCTTTTGCTATTGTCACCGCCCGACAATTATTTCCCACCCACCCTCTCTCCATTTTGCTTACTCCCCATTTCCGTTTTATGCTTTATAATAATGAATTAGCGAGGGAAAGATTAGTAAATCAGGGCGGTATTGTTGATGATTTATTAGCAGGTACTCTGCGGGAATCTTTGCAAATAGTTCAGCAAGCTTATTTTACCAATGCACAAAATTATTGGAGTTTAGATAAATTTGCTTTGCCAACGGAAATAAAAAATCGGGGTTTAGATGATCAAGAAGCTTTACCCCATTATCCCTACCGAGATGATGGTTTGCTATTATGGGAAGCAATCGAACGCTATGTCACTAATTATTTAAAACTTTATTACACGAGCGCAGAAGAGCTTCAAGAAGATTATGAATTGCAAGCCTGGGCGGGAGAATTAACCGATCAATCTGGGGGCAAAGTTAAGGGAATGCCCAGTAAAATTAATACGACAGAAGAGTTAATTGCTATTGTCACGTCGGTTATTTTTACCTGTGGGCCACAACATTCTGCGGTGAATTTTACCCAATATGATTATCTGGGTTTTATTCCTAATGCTCCTTTGGCTGCTTATCAACCTATAAAAAACCAATTTTCTCATAGTGAAAATAGCCTCACTCTTCAGGAATTAATGGCTTTTCTCCCACCTCCCAATCAGGTTATGGGTCAAATTCAGATTCTTTATGCTTTATCCGCTTATCGTTATGACCGTTTGGGATATTATGATACTCCCTTTCCTGACCGTCGTGCGCAAGTTGTTTTGACTCGTTTTCAACAGGAACTTCAGACCATTGAACGAAAAATTGAACTCCGTAATAAAAATCGGGTTACGCCTTATAAGGTTCTTCGACCATCTTTGGTTTTAAATAGTATTAGTATTTAAGGAGTTTATTACCATGGAAACTGCAAATTATTCCCAAGACAAGTTCAATAGTTGTAATATACAAAGTATATGGGAACGGATCAATATAGCTGCTCAAGAAGGTGTTTCGCGTCAAGCTATTAGTCAACGAGGAGCAATTTAGTTGGCATTAAACGATTAATCATGTATAATTAATGTTTCGGTAGTCTGTTTGCCTAATTAGTTAATGAGAGAATTTTTGAGGAGAAATGTCTAAGCAAGCTGTGATAACTTTGGCAGTAGGGTATCAGGAATTTTGGCAGAGAACTCATGCCATTATGCAAGATTACTCAACCAGAATAGGGGCGGACTTGATTAAAATTACAAGTATTGATCAGGAGACAACTATTGCGTCTGGATACAAATTAGCCAAATTTAAGATCTATGATCTGCTCTGTGTTTATGACAGGATAATTTATCTAGATGGAGATATTGTTATTCATCCTCAATGTCCCAACTTATTTGACCTAGTTCCAGAAAATAAATTAGGTGTGGTGTGTGAAAGGCAACCCTATTTTAATCGAGAAGAAGTTTTTCAATTAGCTTGTGAATTTTATGGTGCTAAGTATCAGGGAAACTCTGAGCAGTGGTTTAATACAGGGATGATGGTTATTTCTAGACAACATCAGCATATGTTTAAAATACCAGCCAAAATTAAGGAATTTAGAGCGCGAAATGGCGATGGTTCACTTGCTCCTGAAAGGTTTACCTGGTTGGATATGCCGTTGTTAAATTGTTCGGGCATACTCCACAATGTAGAAATCCAAGATTTAGGTTTTCAATTTAATTATCTGCAACCATTAAAATACTTTTCTCCTCAACCATTTGCACCAGAAGCTGCTTTTATCTTTCATGGTTGTGGGGAGGATAAATCCTACATTGATCAAATTATTAAGAGTTGGTATGGCAGTTCTGATAATTTTAAGGGTTGAGATCTCCCCCCTTTAAAAAAGGGGGATTGCTTGCAGATGTTGCTAGTCGGGGAAATGCCGCACATAGCAACGCTTGTTTTCTATATTTTATCTTCAAATTCTTGAATATATCATATCGATTTGGCACTCTCAATATGCCGCTACCCGCCTTG
>JADQBC010000145.1 GCA_016903655.1 Gomphosphaeria aponina SAG 52.96 = DSM 107014 | reverse complement strand
GTTTCTTCTAAAAAACAAAAAACAGAACTAGAAAATCAAAAACACGCGCTAATTGAATTTTGTGATTCCGAAAACCTAGTAGTGGATGACGTTATTGGCTCCCGTTGGCGGTGGTTTAAACTTTAAGCGCCGAGCTTTTTTTGAAACTCATCTTTGCTGCTCATAAACTCTCTTATTTGAGTTGGACTTCTTTTAATCCCTGTCAACTTTTCTATTCTTTCCCTAGCTCCTAAAACTGTTCTTGGAGGATTTTGTCTTAAGTATTCTTCTAGAATTTTCTCTACTTATTGAGTTGGCTTTCTTGTCCTTTATACCCTAATTCTTTTAATTTTTCTATTCCTCCCTCTTGAGATTTTTTTAAGTACAGGCTTAATGTTGTTTTACTAATTCTACATATTTGACAAATAGTTTTACGGTTGATTTTTTGACTTTTTAAATAGAGCGCCTCCATTCTTTTTTGAATTTTGGGGTCTGGATAATTATATCTTTCGTAGTTTAATTGATTTATTTATTCTTCATTCCAAGAAATCTTGATCATACTTCAAAAACCCTGCTTATTTTTCTTTTCAAATCTATTTGACCTTTGCTTGGTATAAAAGTCAAGTTTTAAGCCGTTTTGACTATAATAGGGCGTTGATGAATGGGTTTGGGCTTTGTGATTTAAATAAATTAGTGCATCTCGACGGTCAGTGCATTTCGACTACGCCCTCACCTACTGAGGACGTTCACACTCTTTAGATACCATCATCTCCATCTGCTCCGCGTGGAGCTTATTAAATTCAAGCGTGTTATAAGTTGCAAATTAAGCAACGCCGTTAATAGTTAATAGTTAACGAAGGCAACCATCAACTATCAACTATCAACCATCAACCATCAACCATGAACAGATTTAAGCTGATTGAGCTAAAAGACCAACCATAATTTTATTCAAAGTGCGGGAGAGTTCTTCTCGGCCTTGAAAACCTTCAAGTCGATGAATAACAGTACCTCTTTCAAAGAAAATTAAAGTCGGGAGAGTGGTGAGACGATAAGTATTTGCTAATGTGAGATTTTGATCAGCATTAACTCCCATTAATTTAAGATTTCCATCCCATTCATACTGAAATTTAATCAAGGTGGGATTAATAGCCCGACATAAACCGCACCAAGGAGCCCAAAAATGGACTAAAACAGGTTGGGGAGATTCTAAAACAGCTTTTGAAAAAGTTTTTTGATTAACTGTTGGCACCATGATTAAAGAATTTATGATCGGTTTGCAAATTAGACTTTGGAATATGCTAAATCTAATTGGGATCGCCTTGCAAACAGTTTTGGCAAAAATTACCAATTAATTTTTTGAGTGACAGTCATTAACCAAGGATGTCCCCACCACAGAAGGAAGACAAAACCCCAAACACCTAGGTATGCAGGGCGGAGAAATTCTTGTAATTTAAGGGTTTGACGGCCATCGAGCATAGCTAAAAAAGGAATTACTGATGTACGTTGTTTGACAGCAAGAAATCCTTCGCCATAGCGTTGATGTAGGCGGCGATCGCCATGCCAAACGGCAAACAAATGATGGCCAATTAAACCCAGGGAAGTGAGTAGGGTAAAGCTAGTCCCCAACCAGAGAGTGTGAGCAATACACCAGATAACCTGTCCCACCATCTGAGGATGACGAGTAATCCGAATAATTCCCGTTTCATAGAGATGGACTTGGGGTTTTTCAATCGCCGCAATTTCAAGCAGATTAAAAGTAGCTGGGTAAAGAAAAAGAAAAGAAATAGCCGAAAGTACCCAGACAGTGATTTTAATCCCAGGAACGGCCCGCAGTTGCCACATCATAATACCATCATAACGGTGGTTAAAAAAGTAGATAATGAGAACAACAGCTAGAGGAATACTCACACTAGCAAATAAAACCCGATAGAGTCTCGCCCCAATTTTAGCCTCACCCCAAGAGCGTAAAGCAGCTAAACCACTGTGAGCCAGAGCGAAAATCAACAGTAGTCCTAACATAATCCCATGACTAGGAGTCAGCCAAGTAAAAGAGTTCATCAGCTCAACTCGAAAAAAAATTGATCCCCTTGTTATGGTACTGTAAAATTATGTTTCTTAAAAGCAATGTCTGAAGTTCCTTTCACCCTAGATCAACTCCTAATTCTCAAAGCGATCGCTGCTGAGGGAAGTTTCAAACGTGCCGCCGAAAGTCTCCATGTTTCCCAACCTGCGGTTAGTCTCCAAGTCCAGAGTTTAGAAAAACAGCTCAATGTCCCCTTATTTGACCGAGGCGGTCGCCGCGCAGAATTAACCCAAGCTGGTCAATTACTCCTTGAATATGGGGATAAAATACTCTCCCTTTGTCTAGAAACTTGTCGCACTATAGAAGACTTGCAGAAGCTTCAGGGAGGAACTTTAATTGTCGGCGCTTCTCAAACAACAGGAACATATCTTCTACCACGCATGATCGGTCTATTTCGGGAAAAATATCCCCAAGTCGGAGTTCAGTTACAAATACACTCCACAAGGCGCACATCTTGGGCAGTAGCTAATGGTCAAATCGACTTAGCTATCATCGGCGGGGAAGTACCAGCAGAACTGCAAGAAACACTTAAAATTTTACCCTATGCTGAAGATGAACTGGCGCTAATTTTACCATCTAATCATCCTCTAGCTGCACAAGAAATCATTGCTAAAGAAGATTTATATAATTTACAATTTATTACTTTAGATGCTCAATCAACTATTCGCAAAGTAATTGACCAAGTTCTAACTCGCAGCAATATTAATACTAAAAGCCTAAAAATAGAAATGGAACTCAATTCCATTGAAGCCATCAAAAATGCAGTTCAGTCAGGATTAGGAGCGGCTTTTGTCTCCATAACTGCCATAGAAAAAGAATTGCAAATGGGCATTCTCCACCGAGCTTATATCCAAGATGTTGAGGTGAGACGCACCCTATCTTTGATTATCAATCCTAATCGTTATCGCTCCAAAGCAGCAGAAGCTTTTAGTCGGGAAATTTTGCCCCAGTTTTCTACAGAAACAATCAATATTGAACAGTTTTATTAAGCAAGTTAGCAGAATCCTTTAGTTTGATAGGTTAAAGTAGAGAGAACAATCTTTGAGTGCAAAATATGAAAATTCTCTGTACTCGTCTAGGGTGTCTCAATTCTCATAACTCTTTTCCCGAGCTTGACGATCCTACTCGTTTGCAAACAGCACAGCAAAAATTTTGTACTAGCTGTGGAATGCCCCTGATTTTGGCTGGGCGTTATCTCCCTTCAAGATTACTTGGGAAAGGGGGTTTTGGGGCTGCATTTTTGGCAGTAGATCGTTTTACTCCGACTATGCGCCAATGTGTAGTTAAGCAGTTTCAACCAGAGGGAAATTTAACAGCCGAACAGTTGAAAATTGCTCAAGATTTATTTGTCAGAGAAGCAACTGTTTTGGAAAGGTTGGGGAATAAACACAGGCAAATTCCTGATTTATATGCTTTTTTTCCCGTTGTTGTCCCAAGTCAAAATGGTCAGAGAGAAGAACAGTATTTTTATTTGGTGCAGGAGTTTATTGATGGGCAAAATTTGGCACAAGAATTAACTGCAAAGGGGAAGTTGTCTGAGGCGGAAGTGTTAGAGGTTTTGGCCCAAATGCTCCACATTCTCAAATTTGTTCATGGGAATGGATCGATTCATCGGGATATTAAACCCTCGAATATTATGCGGGATAGTTCTGGGGTTTTGTATTTGTTAGATTTTGGAGCAGTGAAGGAGGTAGCAGCAGGAAGTAAGGGAAGGTCAACAGGTATTTATTCCGCAGGTTTTGCACCCCCAGAACAAATGTCAGGTGCTGAAGTTTACCCTTCAACTGATTTATATTCCCTGGCTGCTACTTGTCTTGAATTACTCACAGGGAAAGAAATTATTGAGTTATATGATGCTTATAATAATAAGTGGAATTGGAGAAATTATGCTCCTCAAGTAGGGGAACGTCTGGCTCAAATTTTTGAGCGTATGCTATCACGAACTCCCTTGGATCGGTTTCAGTCGGCTGAAGAAGTTCTTCATGCTCTTGATTCTTCTTTATCTCCCCAAACTCCCCAACCTCCTCAACCTCCCCAACCTCCTAAACCCAGATTTTCTCTGCTAGAGATACTTGGGGGGGCTGCTTTTGTAGGAACAATGGGAGCATTATTATTTATTGTTTTTACCAGTATTTTTTCTGCTCCAGGCATTAGTATAGGCTTGTGGGGAATGTGTAATAGTGGTCTAATTTTTGCCCTCTACCGTCGAGTTATGGAAAAAATTGACCTGATAATTATTACTGCTATTGCTTTGGGGTTAGTGTTATTTATTCCTGCCCTTCATGGCAGTTTTTCTAGCCAATTAGTGTTAGTTATTTCAGTGTTAGCAGCAGCAGGAGCGATCGCCGCTACTGCACTTTTCCGCCTTATTTATCAGCTACTCTCTCGACTCCTTTAATTTGTGATCAACGTCAGAAGGCATCAAAGATAAGACCTTTTGCAAGAGGTCTATTATAGGTTTTTTGATGTTAAACTAGGTTGGGCTATGAAAAAATTGGGGTGGCAAGTTCCGTGTTCAATATGTATCCTCAAGCACATTGCAAGTAACAGCAGCAGCAAAACTTGACAAAGTAGGAATAGTAAATGCTTTACCAATAATGGGGTTGTGCAAAATAAGTAATTAGACAAAATTAATTACATGGGTGAGGGCGGGTTTTGAACCATCAATTTTTGTTGTGCAACATAGGTGATCCCGCTGGCCCGCCCCTACAGAAATTGGATAAATAATTTTGCCTACCTACTTAGCTAGCTAAAATTAGACCAATGAGGGAAATTTAAACAAAACTTCGTTTTTACTACACCTCAAAACTCAAAGCCTTACCCCGAACTTCCGTATTTAATTTCCCCTTTTCATAAACAACCTGCCCGCCAACAATAGTAACAACGGGCCAACCAGTTAAATTCCAACCCTCAAACGGACTCCAACCGCACTTACTTAACATTTCTTCCCGCAACACAGGATGATAATTCTCCAAATCAACTAAGACCAAATCTGCATCATACCCAGGAGCGATCGCCCCTTTATTCTTGATCCCATAAGCTTTCGCAGGTGCAGTTGACATCCAATTTGCCACCTGAGCTACAGACGACTTTCCCGCCACAGCTTGAGTTAGCATCAGCGGTAAAGAAGTTTGCACCCCTGGCATACCCGAAGGACTATGAGGATAACCCTGTTCCTTTTCTGCTAAAGTATGAGGAGCGTGATCAGTAGCAATAAAATCAATCACCCCATCGAGTAAAGCTTTCCAGAGAAGAGCATTATTTTCAGGCGATCGCACAGGGGGATTCATTTGCGCCAAAGTCCCAATTTTTGCATAAGCAGAAGTATTCAACAACAAATGCTGGGGAGTCACCTCCGCTGTCACCCAACCAGGTTTATCCTCCCGCAATAACTCCGCTTCCACCCCCGTACTCAAATGTAAAATATGCAGACGGCGCTCATATTTTTTCGACAATTTCAAAGCCAACTTAGTAGCATTCAAAGCCACCACCTCATCCTGAATTACCGAATGAATTGCAGGGTCACTATTGCCAGCAAACTCTTTTCGCCGTATTATAATTCTCTCTTGATCCTCCGCATGAACAGCAATTAAACGCTTACCCTGAGCAAAAATCGGCTCCAACTCAGCCTCCCGACTCACCAGCAGCGCCCCATGAGCAGAACCCATAAATATTTTAATCCCACAAGTAGGCTTTGCCTGAAGCAAATCTGGCAGATTATCAGGAGTTGCACCAATAAAAAAACCATAATTAACCAAACACTTCTGATTCGCCCGTGCTAACTTATCATCTAGAGCAGCCTGGGTAATAGTAAGAGGTTTAGTATTAGGCATTTCCAAAAAAGATGTCACCCCACCCCGAGCACAAGCACAAGTAGCCGTAAATAAATCTTCCTTATATTCCAGCCCAGGTTCGCGGAAATGAACTTGAGGATCAATTACCCCAGGTAATAAAGTCAACCCAGATCCGTCTATAATTTGATTAGACTCAGTACTTATCCCTGGTGCCACCTGAACAATTTTCCCCTCCCGTACCAAAACATCCCCCAAAAGAAACTCCCCATTAGCCAGGAGAATGCGACTGTTGCGAATTAACAATTGAGTAGTAAAAGACATATTTAAAATAATGTAATGGTCAACTTAACAGTACCTTAGACTTAAAAAGAAAGCCCTATTTTTTTTATTATTCACCCACATCCAGGTTGTAAGCAAATCAATATGACTCGTATTTTAAATCAAGAGCAGAAACCAAACCCTCAAAACCAAGAGGAAAACACCTTGCTCGAAATAGTCAAAACAGTAGCCACTGCTGCTGTCCTTGCCTTTGGCATTCGCACTTTTGTAGCAGAAGCTCGTTATATTCCTTCCTCTTCAATGGAACCTACTCTAGAAATAAACGATCGCCTGATTATTGAAAAAGTCACTTATCACTTTAAAGAACCACAAAGAGGAGATGTAGTCGTTTTTGAACCCACAGAAACACTCAGGGAACAAAACTTTACAGATGCCTTTATTAAGCGAGTGATCGGTCTTCCTGGAGACACTGTAGAAGTCAAGGGAGGAAGAGTCTATATTAATGATCAACCCCTAGGAGAAAAATATATAGAAGAAGAGCCTAATTATGATTATGGGCCTGTGACAGTACCAAATGATCAATATTTAGTTTTAGGAGATAACCGCAACAATAGTTATGATTCCCATTATTGGGGTTTTGTCCCCCAAGAAAATCTCATAGGCAAGGCAATGGTGCGCTTCTGGCCATTAAATCGTTTTGGTAGCTTAGATGAATCCCCCCTCTATCCCCCAGAATAAGTAATTAGACAAAATTAATTACATGGGTGAGGGCGGGTTTTGAACCATCAATTTTTGTTGTGCAACATAGGTGATCCCGCTGGCCCGCCCCTACAGAAATTGGATAAATAATTTTGCCTACCTACTTAATCAGTTATCTTTAATGTTTAATGAATTTCTTAGATTTTTTTTAAAAATCTATTTGATTTGGATTTAACCAATGAAGAAATAATTGAACATAAAGTTAACTCCATTCCTTTTTTGGTTGACAATTTTAAAATAATGAGCTAGCAGAAAAATCTTTTGAATTATGTCAAAAAACTCAGTGCAACTCACGAAATTACCCTCACTCCAGCAATAACTGGAGGTACTTAAAAAAGTACGGATATGTCAGGATAGTTAATGGTTAATCGTTAATGGTTCATGGAAGACAATTAACAATTAACCATCAACAATTAACTAGAGAGTTAACGAAACATACTGCTAACAGAACTATCTTCGTGAATACGCCAGATAGTCTCTCCCAGTAAATTAGCTACCGAGAGAATTTTCAACTGCTCAAACTGCTTAGAATGATCCAAAGGAATGGTATTAGTAACAATTACCTCTTCAATCATGCCACTGGAAAGCCTAGAAACAGCAGGGCCAGAGAAAACTGGATGAGTAGCACAGGCATAAACCTGACGAGCGCCTTCTTGTCGTAAAAGACGAGCCCCCTCCAAAATCGTCCCCGCCGTATCAATCATGTCATCTACCAACACAGCAGTTTTCCCCTTCACATCCCCAATCACATTCATCACCTCAGCCACATTATGAGCTTGGCGACGCTTATCAATAATTGCCAGGGGAGCATCATTCAGTTTTTTAGCAAATGCCCTCGCCCTCGCAACACCGCCCACATCAGGGGAAACTACTACCAGATCACGAAGGTTTTTACTGGCTAGGTAATCTAGCAAAACTGGTGAACCATAGACATGATCCAAAGGAATATCGAAATACCCTTGAATTTGTTCCGAGTGTAAATCCATCGCTAAAATGCGATTTGCTCCCGCTTCAGTAATTAAGTTAGCCACCAGCTTTGCCGTAATCGACTCCCGCCCAGCAGTCTTTCGATCTGCCCGCGCATAGGCATAGTAAGGAATGACAGCCGTAATTTGACGTGCAGATGCCCGACGACAGGCATCAATCATAATCAATAATTCCATCAAATTATCGTTCACAGGAGAGCAGCAAGGTTGAATTAAATAAACATCACAACCGCGGATAGATTCCTGAATTTGAATATACAGCTCTCCATCGGCAAAACGCTTACGGAGCATGGGTCCGAGATCCATGCCTAGATAGCGAGCAACTTCTTGAGCAAGGGGAATATTAGCAGACCCAGAAAATAATCGAAGACGATTGTTATCTGACAGCAGCGGTAGCATGGTTTGAAGCGTTAAAGTGGCAGAACGGCTCACGGCAGATTCTTTAACCTCGATTGGCGGCAATATTATAGTACTTTTATCTTCTCATATTTTAACTAGATGAGGAAAAAATTTTTTTCAATATTATTTAGTCAATCGGTTAAAGTTTCTCCCCCTTTCTTTGTTCCCTTTCACGCTCTCAGAGGAATTAAGGCTAAAGGGTTTTCCTCTCCAAATTAAGTATCTGTAAAACTACCGAGCCTGCTTGATTATCTGGCTTGAAAATGAGAAAATCTTGAGGTAACTCGGAAATTAAATCTCAAAGGAGCTGGTTTTTGTTGAAAAGTAAAGCACTACTAATTACAGGAACTGATACAGGGAGCGGCAAAACAGTTTTAACTTCAGCTTTGGCAGCTTACTATCGGACTTATCACAGCGGGAAAAGTCTCGGACTCATGAAACTGATCCAGACAGGAATAGGCGATCGCGAACTTTATCAAGAGTTATTTGGGGAAGTTACTGTGCCTTTATGTTTTGATGCTCCTGTAGCTCCACCCATCGCCGCACAAAAAGAAGGACGCACAATCGAATTAGAAAAGGTTTGGCAAGCTTTCACTTCTCTTAACCAGGATTTGGTGCTGGTGGAAGCTTTGGGAGGACTCGGTTCTCCTGTCACCAAAGAACTTACGGTAGCTGATATAGCAGCAGCTTGGCGCTTAAACACGGTTTTGGTAGTGCCTGTAAAATTAGGGGCGATCGCCGCCGCTGTAGCTAATGTTGCCCTTGCCCGTCAATCGGGTGTCAAACTCCAAGGCATTATTCTCAATTGCGTTAACTCAGACTCTGAGCAACATTACCAGGACTGGACACCTGTTGCATTAATTCAATCCCTCACGCAGATGCCAGTTTTAGGCAAAATCCCCCCTCTCCCCGACCCCACTAACCTGGAAAAACTAGCTCAAGTTGCATCTAGTTTTGATTTGGAGCTTCTTATTTAGTGCTCAAGTTAATGAAACTTAATCTTTATCCCAAAAATACTTAAACTTAGGTGAACAATTGTTGCAAATTTGAGAACGGGGGCTCAAAACTGTTAAATTAAAAATATGAAGTCAAAGAAACACTTCTGGGAGCAGCAAAATAGCTCGCGCCCAAAAATTGAGCAAAAAAAAGGAGTCTTCAAAGAATCTATTCTGTTTTTTCCAACAGGAAAACGGTCAAAACCCTCACTGTTTTGAGGTGTTAGCGTGTTTTAAACAGGGAACAAGGCAACCTGAGGTTAAACTCGGGGAACTCTGTTAAAGATCACGGAAACAAGGATATACCGCAAATGCAAGGAGGCTGAGACTGTTTTATCAAATATCTGTTTCGTTAAAAAATAACAGCAACCAAACCCAGGGCTTAAATTTCCGTCGAGGAGCAAAGGGAGCAAGGCAACTGACATCTAATTAGTTTGGCGTTGCAACTCTTAAAAATCTCACAGTAGCAAGGAAATTGGCAGAAAAATCTGGTAATGGTTGCTGTTATTATTTGAAGCATACTTGGTTTCAATCCTCATTTAGATTTGTTCGCTGGGAACTAATTTAAGGGAAATGTAAAGTTTCGTTACAAAGTCAGCATTAACCAACCAAGAGGTGTTAAATTAATAATAGAAGCTAATAAAAAGCTTCTTGAGCAGAAAAACAAACAGGTAAACACTCTAACAAAGGAGGAGCAAAGAAAGCTGCTAACTTTAATATCTGTGTCGTACAAAAAAATAAACAGCAAACAAACTCCCAGCTTAAATTTCCTATGCTGAATGAACAGGGAGCAAGGCAACTTAATATTGCATTTAGTGCAACTCTGGAAAAAATCAAATAAATTAAGGAAATAATTGAGTAAAGGAGGAAAAAAAAGCTGTTTAATCTCATATCTGTCTCGTCAAAAACCAATAACAGCAACCAAAGGCAAGGCTTAAATTTCCTATACTAGGAGAGTAGGGAGTAAGGGAACTGGATTTAAAATTCAGTGCAACTCCATGAAGGCTCAAGTAAAAAAAAGGAAATCACTGAGCGGTGAATAAATGGTTGCTGTTATTGTTTTGGGAAAAAAAATAGGAATTAGTCCTAATTATGCAAGTGCTAAAACCAGAACAACGTACCAAACTAGACCCAACAGAAGACTCGGAGTTTTACTCTTATCCCCGTTTTGTGACCCATGTAGATGAAGGGTTCATTGAGCAGCTAACTCAACTATATCAAGAGAGGCTCAAACCCTGTACTCGGATTTTAGATTTAATGAGTAGCTGGGTATCCCATCTACCCACAGAGATGGAATTTACTCATGTAGAAGGTCACGGGTTGAATGAAGAGGAACTGGTAAAAAATCTGAGACTAAATCATTACTTTGTGCAGAATTTGAATAAAAATCCCCAGTTACCTTTACAGGAGCAGGATTTTGACGCGGTATTGATTGCAGTTTCTGTTCAATATTTACAATATCCTGAAGCAGTGTTTGCTGAAATTTACCGCATTCTCAAACCTCGAGGGATAGTGATTGTGAGTTTTTCTAATCGGATGTTTTACCAGAAAGCGATCGCTGCTTGGAGAGACGGGACGGCAAGCAGCAGGTTACAACTGGTAAAAAGTTACTTCCAATCGGTAGCAGGATTTAGCCAGCCAGAAGTTATTGCTCGTCAGTCATCAGTTCCCAGTTTCCTCCAAATGCTGGGTATTGGCGGTGCTGATCCCTTTTACTGCGTTTTGGCGACTAAACTATAGCAGTGCTGAGGTTGGTTAGGAGAGTTGCTTTTTGTAACTTATTTATTAGACAAGGGCTTCCACTTTTGATAGCGAGCAAGATGCTCGCACTCCAACATCCTCACTCCCAAATCTCGTAAGTCCGCGCAAGCGTTGGATCTCGGAGAGCCAATGATCAATATTTTCAACCTTCTTGAATCTTACAAAAAAAATATTTCTGAAAACCATTGACAAATGCAACTCTTGTATGTTAGCCTGAAAATGGGAAAAGATGAGTCCCATATATATATATATAATAAAATTGGTAACTAAACCCCAGTTATTTTCAATAAATTTGTAGAGGTTTATAGATTAAAATTTTGCTCGTATAATTTTAGATCTGCTGCATATCTTTTTCTCACTAATGCTTCTAACTCTGCCGTATAAAAATGCTTTGAATGAGGAAAACCTGCTAATTTTCTTAACTCCAGAGGATAGGTATTGTGGAACTTTACTTGTTCATCAAAATCTTGATATTTGGTAATTTTATTTTTAACATCACTATGTTTTTCTGCATTAGTTTCTATCTTATAGCCAAACTTATTTTCTAAAAATGCGATCGCTTCATCTAACTTTTCAAACTGTCCATAATAGTCATAGTGAAATAAATCTTCTCCTACAAATAAATACTGCGATGGCCGCAGGCCTTGCCCGTAGGGCAATCGCCAATGACGATTCAAATCAAAATCATCTGTTTTCGCCAAATAATGAACAAATTGATTAAAAGTAATTGAGCGGTAAAAATCAGGTTTTATCCCTAAATCTAAACTGACATCTATAATAATTTGACGATCAAAATTTTCTAAGGGTCAGTTTGAAAAATGTCCAAAACCCTTGTCAGATAAAGGAAAAAATTTTAAAAAAATTTTTCCTGCTGTGAACCTTAAGACAATATAGTAAGCCTAATTGATTCATGAGAACGCCCTCACCCCAAACCCCTCTCCTGTCGAAAATTAAAAATCTTTAAAATATTATCTAGTAGATACAGAAATAGACATAAAAGGTTTGGACTTAGATTAAATCTATTAGAAAAAAAAATAATTTCGCAAAATGTTAGCATTTTTGTTTTAAAAAAAACGCCCCCCTTTCAAGGAGAGCGTTTTTTTTTGTTGTTAATTATTACCCGTTGATAGAAGGAGCGGTTAATGCTACAGGAGCAGCTTCGCCAGCAGCTAAATATAAGGGGAATTTGTGAGCGGTGCGCTCGTGCATTACTTCAAAACCGAGGTTAGCGCGGTTTAAAATATCAGCCCAGGTGTTCACTACACGACCTTGTGAGTCTAAGATAGACTGGTTGAAATTAAAACCGTTCAAGTTGAATGCCATGGTGGATACACCTAAAGCGGTGAACCAAATACCTACTACAGGCCATGCACCTAAGAAGAAGTGCAAAGAACGACTGTTGTTAAAAGATGCGTATTGGAAGATTAAACGACCAAAGTAACCGTGTGCAGCTACGATGTTGTAGGTTTCTTCTTCTTGTCCGAACTTATAACC
>JADQBC010000095.1 GCA_016903655.1 Gomphosphaeria aponina SAG 52.96 = DSM 107014 | reverse complement strand
TAGAGGCTAATTAAGTACTTATACTTAGCTTATTTAAGATATTGGCGATCGCAAATTTGTCAAAATCTACCCTAAATTCAGTAATCAAATGGAAATGTTGGGCAATCAATTAGGCTAAATTTTGAAGTGCGGAATGTAAGGTGTAGGGAATTAATTTTTTATATTTTACCAATAATCAACAGCCCAGTTTAAACCTGGGGTGCATGTGAGATATGCCTAGCTAAGTAGGTGGGCGCTCATGGAGATAATATTTACCATGTCCTAATTATTTATGAAGCTGCAAATATATATAGCAAGAGTTTAACGGTCTTGATGACCGTTTTTTTTTATTTTTACCAAGGTAGCAAGCAAAAACTTGTCAATTTTTTTTGCTAAGATAATAAGAAAGCTCAAAAAAGTATAGTGGCTCACCCATGAGGAAAATTGCTCTTTTTGGTACTAGCGCCGACCCCCCTACTGCTGCACATCAAGCCATTCTTCAATGGTTGTCAGCACAATATGACTTAGTGGCAGTTTGGGCTTCAGATAATCCTTTTAAAAATCACCAAGCTTCTCTGCAACACCGTATGACTATGTTAAATTTGTTAATAGCAGAAATCGGGGAAGCTCAAATTAAACTTTATGAAGAGTTGAGTCACCGTCGGACTTTAATAACTGTGGGAAAAGCTAGGGAAATTTGGGGGAAGGAAGTGGAGTTTATTTTAGTAATTGGTTCGGATTTGGTGTCTCAGATTAGCAGTTGGTATGAGGTGGAAAAATTGTTGGCACAAGTTCAATTGTTGATTGTACCTCGCCCAGGATATATGATTGAAAAAGATGCTTTGATAAGGTTGAAAAGTTTGGGGGGAAAATGGGCGATCGCTGATTTAGTAGCTCCTCCAATTTCTTCGACGGCCTATCGGAATAATAATAATAAATCTGCTATTACTCCTTTGGTTAAAGACTATATTCAGCGGGAGGAACTTTATTTATGAGCGAAGTTTGCTCCCAAAGTAAGAAAGTATTAGCTGATTTTAAAGTTGGGGTGGATAATGTGATTTTTTCGGTGGATAGCGAGGAAAATCGGTTATTAGTTTTGTTGGTAAAACGACAAGATGAACCTTTTTTAGGTCAATGGAGTTTACCTGGGACATTGGTACGTCAGGGTGAGTCTTTGGAAGCTGCTGCTCATCGCATTTTGGCAGAAAAAATTCGGGTAAATAATCTTTATTTAGAACAACTTTATACTTTTAGTGAACCTGATTACGCGGCGAGGGAGTCTCTTTGTCGTTATCTTTCTGTGAGTTATTTTGCTTTGGTAAGGTTTGAGGAAGTAGAATTAATAGCTAAAGGAGAAAGTGAAATTGTTTGGTATATGGTGAAAGAATTGCCAGAATTAGCTTTTGATCATCACCAAATTTTACAGTATGGTGCTCAACGTTTACGGAATAAATTAGAATATAGTCCCATTGCTTTTGATGTGTTGCCAGAAGTTTTTACTCTTAATGAGGTCTATCAACTTTATGCTACTGTTTTAGGGGATAATTTTGCGGATTATTCTAATTTTCGTACTCGGTTACTAAAATTGGGAATTTTAACAGAAACGGGGATAAAAATATCACCGCGTGTTGGCCGTCCTGCTAGTCTATACCGTTTTGATGCTAAAGCTTTTGCTCCTTTGAAAGATAAACCTTTTGTATTTATTTAATCTGGAAGAATTGTTGAGTATGAACAATTAACCATTAACTATCAACCAAAAATGAAAATAGCGATCGCACAACTTAATCCTACTATTGGCGACCTTTCTGGTAATGCTAAAAAAATATTAGAAGCTGCACAGCAAGCTACTTGGGCGGGTGTTCACTTATTACTAACTCCTGAACTTTCTCTCTGTGGTTATCCCCCGCGCGACTTACTCCTAACTCCTCGTTTTGTTGATTTAATGCAAATAAAATTAGAAGAATTGGCTCAACAAATAGATAATAAATTAACAATATTAGTAGGGACAGTAACACCTAATCCTGAAGCTGTTGTTAGGGGGGAAAAACGGATTTATAATAGTATAGCTCTATTACAAGGCGGGAAAATTCAGCAGGTTTTTCATAAACGTCTTTTACCTACTTATGATGTTTTTGATGAAGACCGTTATTTTCAATCTGGAGGTTTGAGTACCTTTTTTGCCTTACCTCAACTCCCCTACTCCAGCGGCGGGGGTAAGGGGATTAATCTTGGTGTTACTATTTGTGAAGACTTGTGGAATGATGAGGAGTTTTGGGGGAAAAGGAATTATAAAATTAATCCGATTGAAGAGTTAGCCCAGTTAGGTGTTGATTTAATTGTTAATCTGTCTGCTTCTCCTTATACTGTGGGGAAACAAAAACTGCGGGAAGCAATGTTAGGTCATGTTGCTATTCGTTATCAACTTCCTATAATTTATGCTAATCAAGTGGGGGGGAATGATGACCTGATTTTTGATGGGAATAGTGTGGCATTAAATAAAATGGGAAAAGTTATCTGTCGGGCTAAGAGTTTTCAGGAAGATTTGGTGAGTTTTGAATATCAAGGGGGTGATTTATTGCTAGGAGAGATTAAGCAATTACCAGAAACGGAGGATGAGGAAATTTGGCGGGGGTTGGTTTTGGGGGTGAAAGATTATGCTCGTAAATGTGGTTTTTCTCAGGTAATTTTGGGTTTGAGTGGGGGAATTGATTCTGCTTTGGTAGCAGCAATTGCAGCAGAAGCAGTAGGGGCTGATAATGTTTTGGGTGTGTTAATGCCTTCTCCTTATAGTTCGGAACATTCGGTGAAAGATGCAGAAGATTTAGTGCAGAATTTGGGGATTAAAAGTGAGAAATTGCCCATTGGGGAGACTATGAAAATTTATGATCGAGTTTTAGAACCACTTTTTGCTGGGACATCTTTTGGGGTGGCCGAAGAGAATATTCAATCACGGATACGGGGGAATTTGTTAATGGCGATCGCTAATAAGTTTGGCTATCTGCTTCTTTCTACGGGAAATAAGTCAGAAATGGCTGTGGGTTATTGTACTCTTTATGGGGATATGAATGGGGGATTAGCCGTTATTGCTGATGTGCCAAAAACTCGTGTATTTTCCTTGTGTCGTTGGTTCAATCGTGAGCAAGAAGTTATTCCCAATAATGTAATTATTAAACCTCCTTCTGCTGAATTAAAACCTGGTCAAGTGGATCAGGATTCTTTACCACCTTATGATATTTTAGATGATATTCTGTACAGGATTATT
Source organism: Gomphosphaeria aponina SAG 52.96 = DSM 107014 (assembly GCA_016903655.1). Classification (GTDB taxonomy): domain Bacteria; phylum Cyanobacteriota; class Cyanobacteriia; order Cyanobacteriales; family Gomphosphaeriaceae; genus Gomphosphaeria; species Gomphosphaeria aponina. The sequence goes on along the minus strand of JADQBC010000095.1, from coordinate 14,168 downwards.
AATCAGCATCAATCACGGGATGAAATTATAGCTGCTGGCCATTATGAAGAAGTAGTTAATCAAGTGATGAGGTTAGTATTCCGAGCGGAATTTAAACGAAAACAAGCGCCGCCTGGGTTAAAAATAACTGACCGTGCTTTTGGTACTGGGTGGCGAATGCCTATTGCTAGTCGTTGGTTAATTTAAAATAATTGGTTTCCTTTAGGTTTAAGGATTCTTTTTACAAGAATGACCACTGAGAAAAAGTAGCGGCTTGACCACAGTATTTACTTTCAATATTTACTAAATTCCAAACAATGGCTTTTTCTATCAGAAAACGTTTCCCTGTACTCCCAATGCGTACCCCCCGATAATTATCGATAAAATTCTGTTGCCCTGCTTGCTCTAATAGTTGTTTTCTTTCTTCTTGAATGCTAATTTCTGCACTTTGGCGAGATGGCATTTGGGTAAATTCTTCCCAATTCATTTCCCACAGTTTGAGGGCGGTTTGGTTAGCATAATTAAAAATTGGGTCGGCTTCTGTTCCATGAGATACTACTACTACAGGGGCAAAAAATAGCGCTTGAGCTTGTTCTTCTCTGCTTCCTTTTCTCTCTATTAGTTGATGTCTGAGGAACTTTTCATAACTGTTTAAAAGCAGTTGACTCCAGTTAATTATTTGTTGTTGTTTCCAGATTTCTTGGGTCATTGGTTATTGCTCAGGTTGGAGTAATTCGTGTTTTGGTTACATTTGTACTTGAGCGCCGTGGCTGCGGGGATCATTTTGGCTAGCTTTTGGTGTTACTGGGGCTTGAAATTTGGAAACTTGACCTTGAGTGTAGGTATAGGGTAGAGGTTGGGAGGCAATGAGGGCATTTAAATCGATTTCTAGTATGTTTCGGGGTTGTTCGCCAATGGTTTCGGCGATCGCTTTTCCTTGATCATCAAAAAAGACAAAGTGGGGGATACCATCTACTTGATATCGTAATACCTCTGGTATCCATTTGGAGTTATCTACGTTGAGCATGACAAAGTTCACTTGTTCTCCATATTGCTGTTTTAATTCTGCTAGGTCTTTTGCCATTGCCTGACAGCTTGTACACCAGTTGGCATAAAATTCTGTTAGAGTGGGCTTACCGTTGTTGAGGGCTATTTCTAGGGGTACGGATTTTTCTGCTTGCTTTTCTAGGGAAATTCCTCCTGTTTCTGTTTGTAGTCCGAGGAAGATGGAGATGCCCAGGGCGATCGCTACTAAGGCGATCAGGCTGTTTCTCACTTTTTTCCCGTCTTTTGGGGAATTGGATGAATTGCTCATGTTAGTTTAATTAATCTATCTTCATCAATATTGTAATTGCATTTGATAATTGCTATGAAAAAACGGGTGACATTGACATTTCCTCGCAGCACGGTCCAAGTACCTGTTACTTATAGACTGGCAAAGGATTTTAATGTAGCAGCTAATATTATTCGCGCCCAGATCGCTCCTAATCAGGTTGGTACACTTGTGTTAGAGTTGTCTGGACAAATCGATGAGTTGGAAGCGGCTATTGATTGGATGCGATCGCAAAAGATTTCTGTTTCTCTTATTAGTGGGGAAATTACCATTGATGAGGAGATTTGTGTTGATTGTGGTTTGTGTACTGGTGTCTGTCCCACTGAAGCTCTTACTTTAGAACCTGAAACTTTTCAACTTCAATTCTGGCGATCGCGTTGTGTTGTTTGTGAACAGTGTATTCCTACTTGTCCTGTACAGGCTATTTCTACTAATCTTTAATTGGGCGTTGCTGAATTGAGTTATGAATTATATTTTTACAAAAACTACTAACCCAACTCAAACCCTCTCCCTACTCCCTACTCCCTACTCCCTACTCCCCTCTGGCTACTTTAAGATTTCATGCTTCAATCTTGAGGAGCGGCATTTTCAAGCCCGCTCCTGCTAATTTATGCTGTTTGGTAATGCCCGAGTATTTGTTTTGCCCAGGTGGGAAAATGTAACCATTTGTTGGTTTGTGGTTGCTGCTTTTCTCTGTTTTCTTCACAAGCTGGTACTAACATGGAGTCTGTTGGGCGGATGACCATTTCTCCTTGAATTAGTGCTTTTCGCCAATGACATCCCGTTTTCCAGGCACAAAATTTACTGGCATTCCAACGGGGATTGGCTGGATAACCAGCAAACCCTGACCGTAGGGCTGCATGATTTTCTGGTGGTATGCTGGTGGTTACTAATACATCCTCTTTTAAGTCCACTAACATGAGGTTGTGATGCTTTTTGATTTGAGACACAGACTTCACCCCCTTTTCTGTGATATAGCTTACTTTTCTTGCTTTTATTCTACTCTTTTCTGTAAAATTTTGTTAAGTAATTTTTTTTCCCCGAAGCGATATCCTTTCCCATATACAGTGTGAATCAGAGTGGGTTCGCCTCGGGCTTCTATTTTCCGTCGTAGCAGTCGCACCAGGGCGGCTAAAACGTTGCTCTGTGGTTGCTCTTGTTCTTGCCACAGATATTGATAAATTTGGTTGTGGGTGAGCAGTTGACCAGGATGAACCATAAAATATTCTAGCAGCTTGATTTCTTTTTCTGATAGTTTTATTCCTCTTCCCTGTCGATATACTAATTGATTCTCTCGATCTAATTCTAGTTCTCCTATTTTCAATTTTCCTGGGAGCTGGGGGTTTCTTCTTAACAGTGCGCGGACTCTGGCTAGTAATTCTCGTAATTCAAAGGGTTTCACTAAATAGTCGTCTGCTCCTGCATCTAATCCCATTACTCGCTCATCTATGGTATCTTTGGCAGTAAGCATGAGTACGGGTAGGGTTTTTCCTTGCGATCGCAATGTTTGACAGATCTCTAATCCTGATTTTTGTGGTAACATCCAATCGAGGATTAATAAGTCATATTCTTTTTCTTCTGCTAGGTTTTGCCCGATGATGCCATTATCTGCTACATCTACTTCGTAGCTTTCTCTGAGTAACACTTTGGTTAGCGGATCTGTTAGTTCGGGTTCATCATCTACTAAAAGAATGCGCATAATGTTGATGGTTGATGGTTGATGGTTGGTTGATGGTTGATGGTTGATGGTTGATGGTTGATGGTTGTATAAAAGCCTTCTTCTGCCTTCTACTGATGGTTGTTCATTAATAATTAAATTTTATGTTGACTATAGCTTTACCTAAAGGCGCTCTCTTGGTTGATACGATTAATTTGTTTCAAGGTGTAGGTCTGGATTTTAGTGCTTTTCTTGACCCCAGCAATCGCCAGTTACAAATTTATGATCCCACAAAAACAGCAAAGGCTCTGCTAGTCAGGGCCCAGGATGTTCCTGTTTATGTGGAATATGGCCAAGCTCAATTGGGTGTGGTGGGGGAGGATGTTTTGCGAGAAAAAACTCCTCGGGTGGCTAAATTATTGGATTTACAATTTGGGGTTTGTAGAATGTCTGTAGCTGTACCTGCCGCTAGTCCGATTCGCAAATCGGTGGAATTACCACCTCATGGAATTGTTGCTTCTAAATTTGTTAATTGTGCGCGGGAATATTTTCGTCGTTTGGATTTACCTGTGGAAATTGTACCCTTATCTGGTTCTGTGGAATTAGGCCCGATTACGGGAATGTCTGAGGCGATTGTTGATTTGGTTTCTACTGGCCGTACTCTACGGGAAAATGGTTTGATTGAAATTGATGTTCTTTTTGAAAGTACTGCACGGTTGATTGCTCATCCTTTGAGTTATCGTCTTGCTCTTAATCATATCTCTGATTGGATGGCAAAAATTAAACTTTGTGTTGATGGCCATTAGTCATTGGTTTAAACTAATAAATAAAAACTCTTATTGGGTCTCATTGTCTGTTATGATTTTTATATATTAGACCTTTGGCGAAACTGTAAAAACCCCCCGCAGGTTCGGAGATGACAGAAAAAATAAGCATTTTCCCCCCGCAGGGGTGGGTTAACACAAATGAGCGCTCATTGGTCTATTTAAACGTCCTAACCTTCCCAATATTTGCTAGAAAATAATCAACTATCAACCATCAGTAGAAGGCTACGGCAGAAGCAGAAGGCAGAAGCAGAAAGCTTGGCTTTTATACAACTATCAACCATCAACCATCAACCATCAACTATCAACCATCAACCATCAACTATCAACTATCAACTATTAACTAATGAAAGAAATTAAGCAGAGAAAAAGTGAAAATGATTGGCGATTGTTATTAAAGCTTATACCTTATACTCGTCGCAATCGAGGTGTAATTCTGTTGTCAATGGTTTTGTTAATTCCCATGTCTGTGGCAGGAGCGATTCAACCTCTAATTGTTGGTCAGGCAATTTCTGTATTACGTCAGGAAAAATCTTGGTCTTTTCTGCAACAGTTTTCTGAGGGAAATGAGTTAAATATTCTCATCGGTTTATTGGTTTTAACTATTCTCATTCGCTTGATGTTTTCATCGGTTCAGGGTTATTTGGTACAAAAGGTAGGTCAGGAAATTACTGCTGGAGTTAGGGAGGATTTATTTACTCATGTTACTTCTTTGGCGGCGCGTTTTTTTGACCGCACTCCTGTGGGCCGTTTGGTGACTCGCATTACTTCTGATGTGGAAGCTTTGGGAGATGTTTTTGCTACTGGGGCTGTTGGCATTTTGAGCGATATTGTTTATATCTTGGTGATTATTATTACTATTTTTCTCCTCCAGTGGCAGTTAGCTTTGATGTTGGTTTTGATGTTGATTCCTGTGACTGGGGTGATTATTTATTTTCAGGGTCAGTATCGGCAGGCTAATTATCAGGCGAGGGAGGAACTTGCTAAGTTAAATTCTATGTTGCAGGAAAATGTGGCGGGAATTAATGTGGTTCAATTGTTTGGTAGGGAAAGTTTTAATGCTGAAATGTTTCGCTCGATTAACCAGGTTTATATGAAGCAGGTGAATAAAACTATTTTCCATGATTCTGCTGTTTCTGCAACTTTGGAGTGGATCTCTTTAGTGGCGATCGCTTCTATTCTCTGGTTCGGTGGGGTTTTGGTACTGAAAAATACGGTGGATTTTGGGACTCTTTCTGCTTTTATTCTCTTTTCTCAACGTTTATTTAATCCTTTACGTCAGTTTGCTGATAAGTTTACTATGTTTCAGTCAGGTTTTACGGCGATTGAACGCATTAGTGAGTTGATGAGTACACCGATAGAAATTCGGGATTTGGATACGGGGAAAAATTTGTCTTTTGTTACTTCTGCTTCCCAGTTGGGGGAAATTTGTTTTGAAGATGTTTGGTTTGGGTATAAGGAAAATGAGTTTGTTCTCCAGGGTTTGAATTTTACTATTTATCCTGGGGAAAAGGTTGCTTTGGTGGGTCCAACTGGGGCGGGAAAAAGTTCTATTATTCGTCTTTTATGTCGTCTTTATGAACCGAGTAAGGGGAGAATTTTAATCGATGGGATTGATATTCGCGATTTACCTCAAGCTGAATTGCGCCGCTATGTGGGGGTAATTCTTCAGGAGAGTTTTCTCTTTACTGGTGATGTGAAAGGTAATATTACTTTGGGGGAGGATTATTCGCAAGAAGAGGTGGAAAGGGCGGCAAAATTAACTAATGTTGCTGGTTTTATTGAGGATTTACCTCAAGGATATTATACTGAATTACGGGAGCGGGGAACTAATTTGTCTGGGGGACAAAAACAACTTTTGGCTTTTGCTCGTGTGGCAATTCGTAACCCGAGGGTTTTGGTTTTGGATGAGGCTACTTCTAATTTGGATGTGGGAACTGAGGCTTTAATTGGCGATGCTTTGGAACATTTATTGTTAGAAAGAACGGCGATTATTATTGCTCATCGACTTTCTACTATTCGCAATGTGGATCGGATTTTGGTTCTGAAACAAGGTGAATTGACAGAACAAGGAACTCATGACCAGCTTCTGCTTCAAGATGGTTTATATGCTAGTTTATATAAATTGCAAATGTTGAAAATGTAATGATGGATAATTTAGAAGTTATTGGCATAGATATTGGGGGAACGGCTATTAAATTGGGGCGATTTTTACGGGATGGAACTTGTTTGCAATCTGTGAATATTCCTACGCCCCAACCTTCTACTCCTCTGGCGGTGGTAGAGGCGATCGCCGCTTCTATAACTCAACTGAATTGTAATAATAATTGTCTGGCCCTGGGGGTTGGGACTCCTGGCCCTGTTGATGAAACAAGTCGTATTGCTAAGGTGGCTATTAACTTGGCTCAGTGGCAGGATGTTCCTTTGGCGGATTGGTTGGAAATAAAAACTGGGTTAAAAACAATTATTGCTAATGATGCTAATTGTGCTCTTGTGGGGGAGGCTTGGTTGGGGGCGGGAAAAAGGTTTCAGAATCTCATTTTATTGACTTTGGGAACTGGTGTGGGTGGGGCTATTATTTTGGATGGCAAATTGTTTACTGGCCAAATAGGTGCGGCGGGTGAATTGGGTTTAATTACGATTAATTATGATGGCCCAATTTGTAATAGTGGTAATCAAGGTTCTTTGGAGCAATATGTTTCTCTACAAGCTATTCGGCGGCTGACTGGTTTGGAACCTGTTGTGTTGGCCCAAAAAGCTAGGGCTGGGGATAAATTTGCTCTGGATTTTTGGCAGGAATATGGCAGAATTCTTGGGGCTGGTTTGGCAAGTTTGATTTATATTTTGACTCCAGAAGCTATTATTATTGGTGGGGGCATTAGTGCTGGGGCTGATTTGTTTTTTCCTGCTACTTTGGCGGAAATTGAGCGGCGGGTTTTGTTCACCTCCCGTTTTGGTTTAAAATTGTTACAAGCTGAGTTGGGAAATAATGCTGGTATGCTGGGGGCGGCAAAATTGGCATGGTCGGAGTGGGGAGTAGGGAGTGGGGAGTAGGGAGAGGGGAGTAGGGAGTAGGGAGCAACTGTAGGGGCGGGCCAGCGGGAAAATTTTTGTCATCAAACCCTCCCTTTAAATCAAAACCCGCCCCCACCCAGGGAGTAGGGAGTAGGGAGTAGGGAGTAGGGAGTAGGGAGAGGGGAGAGGGGAGTAGGGAGCAACTGTAGGGGCGGGCCAGCGGGAAAATTTTTGTCATCAAACCCTCCCTTTAAATCAAAACCCGCCCCCACCCAGGGAGCAGGGAGTAGAAGGTTAAACTGCGCTTTCAACGCACCGCATCAATATTTTTGCCCTCTTCTATTAGACATGAGTGCGAAACTAAAACCAAAATCAATTTTTATATTTATTTCATGTAAAACTCTCCCTACTCCCTTCTCCGCTTCTCCCTACTAATAGACTTTTGCAAAAAGTCTAATGTTTGGGTTGGAGGCGTTTCTCCTGGGGGAGTTGTTTGCTCAAATCCCAGGAGCAATTTACTTCCTGGAAAATAAGTAATCCAACTTTGGGGATTAGGATTCATTATCCAGTCTTGACGGGAAACTTCTAAGGATAAAATGGGGGCGATCGCTCCTCCACTTTCTCCCAGTATTGTTACTTTTATTATTGTTGCTAATTTATCTTGCTCAAAGCGACTGTCTGTGGTTATTTTGGCTAAATTTTCTGAGCGCACTACAAAAACATCATAACTTTCTCCCTCTTCTCGACTTAGGGTATGGTTTATTTCTGCTGTTTCAGCATAAATTAGTTGATGGTTGATGGTTGATGGTTGATGGTTGATGGTTGATGGTTGATAGTTGATAGTTGTTTGTCCTGGTGCAGCTAGCATCAGTATTGTTATTAAACTAGAAATGTTTGTAATATTCATATTAATAATGATCTGACTAATGAGTTTAGATGGTTGATGGTTGATAGTTGATAGTTGATGGTTAATGGTTGATTGCTCTGGTACAGCTTCTCCCTTCTCCCCAGGTGGGGGCGGGTTTTGATTTAAAAGGAGGGTTTTCTCTAGCAAACAACTATCAACTATCAACTATCAACTATCAACTATCAATCCTTCAATTACTCCTTCAGCTTGATGAACAATGTTGCGCAACTTTTCTAATATTTCCTGAGAAGGAAATTGCCATAAACCTCGTTGCGCCGCTTCTAATAATCTTTCTGCCATATCCCGCAAGGCCCAGGGATTTTTTTCTTGGATAAACCTTTGCACTTGCTCATCTAATAAATAAGCTTCCGTCACTCCTTGATACATATAATCTTCCACACAGCTCGCTGTGGCATCATAGGCAAATAAATAATCTACTGTTGCTGCCATTTCAAAAGCTCCTTTATAACCATGATTCATTACTCCAGCAATCCATTTGGGATTAACAACACGGGAACGATAAACTCGCCCTATTTCTTCTTTTAATAATCTTACTCTGGGATTAGTGGGAATGGAATTATCCCCAAAATAAACTTGGGGATTTTTTCCTGTTGCTGCTCTTACTGCTACTGTTAATCCTCCCTGAAATTGATAATAATCATCTGAGTCTAATAAGTCATGTTCCCGATTATCCTGATTGTGCAGAACTATTTGTAATTGTTTTAATCTTTCTCCAAAAGCTTCTGGGGCAGCCACTGCTTTTATTCCTCCATCTTTTTGGGAGGAAACTGTATAAGCATAACTGCTCCAATTCACATAAGCTCTCGCTAAATCCTGTTCATCTTTCCAGTTTTGCCCTTCAATTAATCCCTGTAAACCTGCACCATAAGCCCCTGGTTTGGCACTGAATATTCTATACCCTGCGAGTTGGGAAGCTTGCGCTTCACTTAAGCCTTGTTTCTCCCACAACTCCCTCTCCTTGTGTACTTGCGTCGCTAAAGGGTTTAAATCTTTTTCTTCAAATCGCTTGCCAATTGCGTTTAGGGCATGGTATAGTAGATCTAGTAAGTTGGGGAAGCTATCTCGAAAAAAGCCAGATAACCTTACAGTAACATCTACTCTAGGTCGCCCTAATGCAGATGGGGTAAGGATTTCAAAGTCTATCACTCGGCGGGATACTCCATCCCAAATTGGTACTACTCCCAGTAATGCCAGCACCTGTGCCACATCTTCTCCCCCAGTACGCATGGTGGATGTGCCCCAAATAGAGATGGCAAGGGTTTTGGGATATTCTCCGTTTTCTTGGGTATATCTTTCAATGACAGCTTCGGCTGCTTTTCTCCCTAGGTCCCAGGCTGTTTCTGTGGGTATGGCACGAATATCTACTGAGTAAAAGTTTCGCCCAGTGGGTAAAACATCTGGTCTGCCTCTTGTGGGCGCTCCCGCTGGCCCGCTGGGTACATATTCTCCTGCTAATCCTATTAGTAAGTTTTCGATTTCTCTGGGAGTTTGTCGGAGTTTTAGCAGTAGTTCCTTTTCAATCCATTCTTTTTGGTTGATGGTTAATGGTTGGTAGTTGCGCTTTAGCGCCCTCTCGTTCATGAACATGGTTGATGGTTGGGACTCATCATTGTTAATTATTTCTTCTACTAACTGGGCGGCAACCTCTTCTAAAACCTCAATTGCATCTCCAAAGTTACGACATTTTTTAAATTTGGGATGGGAATGGGAAAAATTATCCCCAGGTTTAACAGTAAGTGGATCAAAGTCCAAACCCCAATCAGTGGCGATCGCCTGTGTCAAACCCAAACGATGCCAACTGGGAGAACGGGCGATCGCTACTATTAAATCCCTTAATTGTCTGCCCTCGGGACATTGCCCAAAAATATGCAGTCCATCTCTTATTTGCGCTTCTTTTAACTCACAAAGATACCCATCAACCAAAGTTAAAAACTCACAAGGCGATTCTAACTTTTCAATTCCCAACTCCACATCTAAGTGCAATTCTTCCACCAATTTCTCCAGACGTGCCCCAATAATTTTTAAGCGGGAAGGGTCTAAACATTGGGCTTCATAATATTCATCAATCAACATTTCCAACTGTGTTAAAGGGCCATACAATTGGGCTCTAGTCAGAGGGGGAGTTAAATGGTCTAAAATTACTGCTCCTCCCCGACGTTTTGCTTGGGAACCCTCTCCTGGGTCATTAACAATAAAAGGATAAAAATGGGGCAGGGCTCCTAGGGCAACTTCTGGATAACAACAAGCAGAAAGAGCTAAACTTTTTCCAGGCAACCATTCTAAATTCCCATGTTTTCCCAGATGAATAATTGCCTGTGCTCCAAACACTGAGCGCAACCAATAATAAAAGGCTAAATAATTATGAGTTGGTTCCAAGTCTGGGGCATGATAATTTAAACTCGGATCGAGATCATAACCCCGAGCAGGTTGAATCCCCAGAAAAATATTCCCCAACTTAATTCCAGGAATAGGCATATTTTCCGCCCAACTTCCCCAGCGCTCCCTCATTTCTTCCTTAACCTTTTCTGGCAGAGAATTAAAATATTGCCCATACTCTTCCTTTGTCAAACTTTCCCGCCGCAAACGTAACTCCTGCCCCGCCAACTCATTAGTTACTCCAGCCGTCAAAACTTTAATCAACTCTTCTGTTGTTGCTGGGATATTTTCCACTGTATAACCAGCAGCTTGTAAAGCATTAAGAAGAGCGAGACAACTAGCAGGAGTATCCAAACCAACTCCATTAGCAATGCGCCCATCCTTATTAGGATAATTAGCCAAAATAAGAGCTATCTTTTTTTCTTGGGGAGGAGTTTGTTTTAACTGAACCCAATTATTAGCCAAGTCACAGACAAACTCAAGGCGATCGCTTTTTGGTTCATAAACCACCACCTCAGTTTCCAGAGACTCATTCCAAGTGGCTACCGACTTAAAAGAAACAGCACGAGTAATAATCCGTCCATCCATTTCTGGTAGAGCCACATTCATGGCCACATCTCGCGGACTTAAACCCTGAAAACTTTCCTCCCACTGTTTTTCTGTCCCCCCACTAAAAATAACTTGCAATACAGGCACATTTAACTCCTGCCAAAAACCCCCATCTTGAGCAATAGCAAAACTGGTTGTATTCAACAACAACTGAACTGGGTTATCTTGAAAACAGGTCAACAATGCTTCTTGTACCTCACCATCTCGCAAAGAAGAAACAAAAATCGGAACAGGAGTCAACTCTCTTAGCAGGAGCCCCAAACAAAGAGCATCAATTGGTTTAATATTTCCCGCCAAATAATGAGAGCGATAAAAAAGCAATCCCACCTGGGGATAATTATCAACTTCCTCCTTATTTTTCCAGGTATAAAAACCCACACGGGGGACAACTTCAGGTTCAGGCGGGTGATAACTTGTGTGCAGACAGACATCAGCCACAAACAAAAAACCATGGAGAAAATTATCAATCCCCCCCTCAATAAAATAACGCCATAGCTGATTAACGGCCCCCAAAGTAACAGTAGAATGACTTATTAAATCAAGATCAGGGCGATCGTCCCCAGGTAAAACCAACAAAGCCGCCCCAGAAAATTCTACAGTTTCTTTTAATACTTCCAAACCATAGGGCCAATAAGAGCGCCCCCCCAACAAACGGAGAATAATTACTTCAGCTTGAGACAAAATCGAATCAGCATAGGCATCAATACTCAATTGTTGTTGCAGTTGTAAAAGATTTACAATTCTTAACCCAGGAAACCCAGAAGGAAGACGAGGAATTAAAGCTGCCACAGTTTGAATATCCGTATCAGCAGCAGTAAGGAAAACAAGAGGAGCTCGAGTCTGCTCAACAAAAATCACCCCATCATTATGAGGCTGCCAACCGCCAGGAGTAGCTGCAATTCGATGCATAAAATTTCTTTATTTTTATTAAAGATTATAAGAGAACCGAAACAGTTAAAAATAAGAGAGGCCAATAGTAATCGGGTAAAACTGCCTCGAACAACCATCAACCATCAACCATCAACCATGTTTATATCCCAAGCATCCATCATAGTTCAAAAGCTGCCTCTAAGCAAATGGGAACAACTGTGTCTGTTATGGGAGGAAATGGCAGAAGTTGCAGGAGTTAAAGCAATTTTCCTCAAAGATGAACATCAAGGACAAGAATACTTCCGCCTCTTTATTACCCAAGAGTTTAGGGCTTTGCTACTGGGCAAAATTCTAACGCCAGAGCTTACCGAAGTCAATATCACCTTTAACTCAGAAATAATTGCTACCTACCTCCAACAACTAGGGAAACAAGTAGCAACCCATCCCCAGAGTCAAACCAACCTTCAGAGTGAATTTAACCTGAAATTACTAGCAATTCTTGTCGCTGAAAACCCCCCAGCCACATCATACCCCCGTTTTGGCAGCAACCAGGAAGTACTCCATCATCACCTTGAACAACAGCGCATTCTCAATGAAGTCAGCCATCAGATTACGCAAAACCTCGATTGTTACCTCATTGTGCAAATGACCATCCAACAAGTACAGCATTTCCTCAAACTAGACAGACTGGTGATTTATCAACTGAATGTCAAACTGGGGGAAAAAGAAAAACTGGTGGACGCAGTGACTTATGAAGCATTAGCTTCACCTACCATACCCTCCGTCCTCAATTTTGAAGACGAAACTTGTATGCAGGGCATTGGTCAGTGTCAAGAAAAATATCGTCGGGGGTTTATGTTAACCATCAATAATATTGAAACAGACACCACCATTTCCCCCTGTTTAAAATCCCTCATGGAGCGATTACAAATAAAAGCAAAAGTCCTCATCCCAATTATAGTGCAGGAAACCCTCTGGGGATTTCTCATCGCCCACCAATGTATAACACCCCGCAAATGGAAACAAAGTGAAATTAAATTTATGCTGAATATAGCAGAATACCTCGCCATTGCCATTTATCAAGCTCAATCCTATCGGATGTTAGAAGAGCAAAAAAGTAACTTAGAGCAGCAAGTAAAAAAACGGGCAGAAGAATTACAAGAAGCTTTAATTGCCGCTCAAATTGCTCATCGCTCCAAAAGCGAATTTATCGGCACAATGAGTCACGAATTACGCACTCCCCTAACTTGTGTTATAGGACTAGCTTCCACCCTGCTGCAAATTTCCAAAAGCAACTCCACCCTGCCACTGGAAAAACAACAAAAATACCTCCAAACCATCCAAGACAATGGGAAAAAACTCCTAGAATTAATCAACGATATTCTTGACTTATCCGCAGTAGAAGCAGGGAAATCCCTATTAAATATTAAACAAATTTCCCTCCGCCATCTGACTCTAGAAGTATTCAATAGTCTGCAAATAATAGCCAACAACCAAGAAATAAATTTAAAACTAGACTGGCAAATTTCCTCAGAAGATTATCAATTTTACGCCGACGAAGAAAGAATAAAACAAATTCTATATAACCTGCTAGAAAACGCCATCAAATTTACCCCAGCAGGAGGAAAAGTTAGCCTCCGAGTCTCCCGTACAACCCAACAAATTATCTTTGAAATTAAAGACACAGGAATTGGCATAGCCGAAAATGATTTACCCCTACTATTCGAGAAATTCCAACAACTAGAAAACTCAAAAACCCGCACTCACGGCGGAGCTGGATTAGGTTTAGCCCTCACCAAACAATTAGTAGAACTGCACGGAGGTACAATAGAAGTTGAATCAACTATCAAGCAAGGTTCTCTCTTCAGAGTTTTACTCCCCCAACCAGAAAAACCCCAAAGCAAAAATATTGTTACACGCAAGCAAAATATTAACTTCTCAGAAATAAAAACCATAGTTTTAGTAGAAGAGGAAGAAGAAATAGCCACCTTAATTTGCGAACTCCTCACTGCCGCCAATTATCAAATAATCTGGTTAATGGACAGTTCCACAGCCCTCATGCAAATTAAAATCTTACAACCCCAAATAGTAATTATTGACTCCCTCTACCCCAAAAGTTCCCAAATTAGTCAAAACCTGAAACAATTAAAAACCGATCCTCCCATTAAAATTCTTCTTTTAAGCCATGATTTTTCCTCAATCAACAATTCTGATTTTATTCCCGACGACTATCTCATCAAACCCTTACAACCAAATCTCTTACTAGAGAAAATAGAAGGTTTAGTTGATAGTTGGTAGTTGCGCTTTAGCGCCCTCTCGTTGATGGTTGATGGTTAAAAGTAGTAATTACGTAACTAATTATATGAGCGCACCTTTTTCATTGTAAATATAGTATCATGTCAACTTGAAAAAGTCAACCCTTTTTCAGAAAAAAACTATAGCAAAGAGGGGAATAGTTAGGACATTATCAAAATCTAAAACTTAATAATAGTAAGGGTTTTCCTTCTGCCTTCTGCCCTCTGCCTTCTGCCTTCTGCTATAGATAATAAAGAATCCTTTAAAACATTCTCAATTATT
>JADQBC010000029.1 GCA_016903655.1 Gomphosphaeria aponina SAG 52.96 = DSM 107014 | reverse complement strand
CCCACATTCCGCACGTCATTTTGCAATATACCAATTCAGACGAAATCGGCGATGCCTGCGGCGGGCTGCGCCTACGCAGACAACTATTTTTAGAGGCTAATTAAGTACTTATACTTAGCTTATTTAAGATATTGGCGATCGCAAATTTGTCAAAATCTACCCTAAATTCTGTAATCAAATGGAAATGTTGGGGAATCAATTAGGCTAAATTTTGAAGTGCGGAATGTAAGGTTTAAAAATCCATTCAAGCATCAGATTTTGGTGAGCTTTCTTGAGCCAGATTTTCTCATTCTTCCCAACTTCCCCATTTACTGGCAGGGCTGTTTCATTTTACGCTTGCAGTTAAATAGATTATTAATCTAAATCAGCATATTTTAAATTAAATACTTAAATAACTAATTTTTATAAATCAATGCTTAAGCATATGTAGTTTTTTGTAAATATAAAAGCAATAATAACGATTTTTGTTAATTTTACCCAAATTGTTAGAAATATAAGCCTGAAACCGTTAGATTTTAAGGGTTTTAAAAAGCCTTAAATTTTTAAATGAAACAGCCCTGCGGGCTCGGGGGGGGTAGGGGGGGTTAACACTACTTTCGCACTCATGTCTAATAGACATGAGTGCGAAAGTCCAAACTTAAAATGGTCATCAGTCTGCGCCAGCGTTGGATCTCCGAGATCCAACGCTGGCGCAGACTGATGACAGTTTTTCGTAATTTCGCTCTTAGATCTAATTACTCAGCTCGATCAAGGCTAAACCCGCCCCGTAAGAAATTGTGTAAATAATGCAAGCTTATCTACTTAATTGACTTGCAATTATGTGGATTAAATCCCTAAAATTCAACAGTAACTTTCCCTGAAACCGTAAAAGGTGCCCCAGGGGTTGCACTTCTAAAACCTGCTGAGGAAAAATACTCCACATCAAAAAGGTTTTCAATATTTAACTGAAGTCCCCATCTATCTCGTCTGTAATATAAAGCAGCATCGGTGCGCAAATAGCTAGGAATAGTAAAACTGTTATCTAAATCTCCTGGTCTTTTATCAACATAAAATAGTCCTAAACCAAAGCCTAAACCTTCTAAATTTCCTTGTTGAATTTCGTAGGTTGTCCACAAACTAAATTGATAATCTGGCACATTCTCCAGACTATTTCCTTCTATTTCTGTATTGTCTTTACTAACATAAGCGTCTAAATAAGTATAACCTGCAATTAAGTTCCAACCTGGTAAAAGTTCTCCACCAAAATAAATTTCTATTCCCCGACTTGTTTGTTCTCCTGTTTGAATAGAGAAAGCTGGGTTATTTGGATCTTGTGTAGATAGGTTTTGTTTTTTAATCTCAAAAGCGGCAAAAGTTAAGCTTACTTGTTCGCTTAAATTCGCTTTAATTCCTACTTCAAATTGTTCTCCTGTTTCTGGGTCAAAAGTGGAATCATCAGGGTTACGACTTGCAGCAAAGGCAGGATTAAAAGAGGTTGTATAAGACCCATAAATTGCCAGGACGGGAATGGGTTGATAGACAATTCCAACTCGCGGGGAAAAATCATCGTCTGTTTGCTCAAATTCTTCTCTTGGTTCGCCTAAATTTCGTGTAGTCCTAAATTGACTAGCATAATCATAACGGATTCCTGCTAATAGTTTGAGATTGGGTAATAAATCAATTTGGTCTTGAATATAAACCCCAATTCTGTCAATATTATCATCCCGAAAAAATTCGGGAGCAATGGCAAAAGGTATGCCAGTATAAATTGGGTCAAAAACATTAATTGAGGTGTAAAGATTGCTGAATTGAAAACTTGGATCTTCACTATAGTTGCGATACTCAACCCCAAACAAAACTTGATGTTTAACTGAACCTGTGTTGAATTTGCCAATAACTTCTGCATTGGTAAAAAATCTTTTGTAAGTTCCGCCAGCGGCATATTCAAGCCGAGAAAGTTCCCCTGTTTCTTCATCAAAGAAATCAAACAAGGGAGCGTATCTTACAGGCTCGTATTGTAAGTATTGTAAAGCGTGTCTGACTTCCAAATTTTCATTGAATTGATGATTAAATGTATAGCCCAGATTAAATTGATCTTGTTCAAATTCTGCAAAATCTTCTCCTAAAAAGCGATCGCGCGGTACATTAACTATTCTATCTCCTGATGCGGGAAGTCCCTCATCTATGGTTTCATTGTTATATGTATATTGACCGTAAAAATTTATCGAGGTTTTGGGGCCAATATCCCAGGTAAGAGTAGGAGAAACAACCCAGCGCTCTCCATCTACAAAGTCGCGGAAACTTCCATAGTTTTCATAAGATAAATTCAAACGATATTTAACTGTTTTTGCCTTATTCAGCGGTCCAGAAATATCTATATCCCCTCGATAAGTGTTGAAATTTCCTGCGGTAAATGATGCAGAATAAAAGGGGTCAGCTAAGGGTTTTTTGGAAACTAAATTAATAGTTCCTCCTGGTTCCCCATCCCCAAATAATACTGAAGCTGGCCCTTTTAATACCTCAATGCTTTCGATATCATTGGTACTCAGAGGTGATAAAGAAAAGAAAGGGATACCATCCCGAAAAATACTCTCTGTAACTGGAAAACCACGAATGATTAACCCTGGCCCAAAAGCACTTGTTCCTCTTCCACCTGCTGAAACTACACCTGGTACGGTTTCTAAAGCGTCTCCTAACTCGGTAACGTTACGGTCCCTAATTATTCTTTGAGGTACAACTTGAATTGATTGGGGAATATCAAAAATAGGTGTATCAGTTCCAGTAGCTGTACTTGCATCGCGAACAAAGTAATTTTCTTCCTGTTCTCCTGTTGCGACTACTTCTATTTCTTCGCGGGGAGTTTCTCTTGTTGCAGAAGAAGGAGTCACGCTCAAAACTAAGTTATCTTCTGAT
Source organism: Gomphosphaeria aponina SAG 52.96 = DSM 107014 (assembly GCA_016903655.1). Lineage (GTDB taxonomy): Bacteria > Cyanobacteriota > Cyanobacteriia > Cyanobacteriales > Gomphosphaeriaceae > Gomphosphaeria > Gomphosphaeria aponina. The sequence goes on along the minus strand of JADQBC010000029.1, from coordinate 31,779 downwards.
GGTTTTACCTCTGCTATGGGTACTCTTTCTTTCCCTGTTATGGTAATGCGAATACTGTTAGCATCTAATTGATTTACTTTTACTTCTGTTGTCTCTGAGTTTGGATTTTCTACTCTGAAAGTTTCTCCTTCTGGTAACTGTAAAACTGCTCCTAAAATGTCAATAATTAGGGTATTTTCTTCAGCAAAAATTAAGGGCTGGAGTCCTGTTTTTTCAGGAGTTTCTAACACAATTTCTAACCCTGTTTCAGTTGGGTTTATTTGCACTCCTGTGACTATTACAGTTGATGTTTGTACTAACCATCTGGCTTCAGTATGGTAATTATCTAAATCATTAACTCTCTTTATTTCGGTTATTTCTTTTGATTTGATTGGTTCAGATCTTACCAGTTTTACCTCCATTACAAAGGGACAAATTATTAATCCAGACAACAGCAAAAGTCGATATAGTTTCATTTTTTACTCACACCTAATGTTTTTTTTATTTCAAAATAAATATGCCAACATCTTCGTACACTTCTTCTATTTCTAAATTGTCCATCGCCTCAACAATTGCCACTAAATCGCCACTGCTTGTAGAAATGCGCACATTACCATCAATAGATTCCCATTGATATTGGTCAGGGTTTCCTGCTAAAACAATCATATCTTTTCCTTTCGTAAAATTTTGAATCTTTGCGTAATCTTGATCACCTTGACCGACATAAAATGGCTGAGGAGTAGGATTAACAGAAGTAATAAAACTCCCTAAAACAAACTCATTTACTCCTCCTATTGTGCCGATCAAAACATCAATTTCACCTTCACCTAAACTCTTGAAACCCACGGGAAAATCATCATCTTCTTGAGTTGAAACAATTTCCAAACCTACTCCCATAACATGATTGTGTTGTCCTGTTCCAACTACGCGAACCATATCATTACCATCTGTTCCTGTAAAGAAACTTGCATAATGTTCCCCATCAGGTTTTGTGGCAGTTTGTCCAACTTGGATATAATGATCTAATCCTGATTCATATTTACCCTGTTTAATCAACTCAGCAACATCAGGATTAGCAAAAAGATACATTTCCTCATTAAAACTTTCTCCACTAGAATTAGCAGTAGAATTAGACTGATATCCGAAAATTAGCAACAGAGAGATTAGAGGTAAAAATAGAGAAATAGATTTCATGTTGATCTCCTTAAATTAAAATTCCACTGAAAATGAACCAATTACGGTAAACGGTTGACCTGGTTCAATACTGCTATCAATTCCTGCTACTGCTTCAATGTAATCAGCATCGGAAATGTTTCTGAAATTAAGAGCGAAACGATAGCGATGGCCGCAGGCCTTGCCCCTTGGGCAATCGCGCTGATAAAAAATAGCTGCATTACCAATAAAATAGTCACCCACTGTATAAGTATTTGCTAAATCACCAAAGCGATCGCCCACATAATTCAAACCTGCTCCAAAACCCAAACCTTGTAAAGCTCCTGATTGAATTTCATAAGTCATCCACAAACTCGCCATGTTGTAAGGCACACCAAATAAACGATTGCCAACCAAACTAGGATCCGTATCTTCTGTCACCTTGGCATCAATATATGAGTAAGATGCAATAATCTTCCAACCTGGTAAAATCTCCCCAGTAACATCCAATTCAAACCCTTGACTCTGTTGTTCTCCCGCTGCAATGGAGAAAAAAGGATTAGCTGGATCTGTAACCACAACATTCTCTTTGGTGATATCAAAATAAGTCAGTGTTGCCAGTAACTTTTTCTGAAATAATTCTGTTTTCACACCCACTTCAAAGCCTTTTCCTCTTTCAGGTTCTAAGGCTTCACCACTAGCTGTTGTTTGTGTGCTCGGCCTAAAAGACTGAGAATAATTAGCAAACAGAGAAAGTTCGCGAATGAGGCGATAAAGCAGACCTACCCTGGGGATAAAAGCATCATCGGTTTGTTCCGACTCACCTGCATCAGTCAAATCGGTTTGGGCATTGGTGGTTTTTAGGGTAACAGTGTCATAACGGACCCCTGCGACCAAAATCAAATTATCCAAGAAATAAACTTGGTTTTGGAGATAAATTCCCAAGCGATCGGCTTCGTTAGTCGTATCACCAAAGAGGGGTAACTCAGAGCGTAATGGTTTTGGAACTATATTGTAGTCTGGGTTAAAGATATCGATGGGAGACTCCTCGCCAAAGCGTGTGGTAATCCTATCCTCACTATGATTTAAGTCAATTCCTACTAACAACTCATGGTTAATAGAACCTGTGGCAAATTTGCCCACCGCATTAGTGTAAAAAGAATAGGAGCGCTGTTGACCACCTTGATTGGCCCAAAAGCGGACAAAAGTCCTATCATCAGCAAAAAAACCAGGAAGAGCAACAACACTGAAGTCAAAGTTATAGCTGAGATAGCGAAAACTATTGCGCAGTTTCCAGTTCTCATTAAAGCGGTGTTCAAAGCTATAGCCAGCACTCAGAGAGTCTGTGTCAACTGTATCATCTGGGTTGTTAATAACCCGCGTTCTTGGAATCGGTGCCACACCATCACCATATTTCACAAGCCCAAAATCCGCAGGGCCAGTATCGTTGATATATTCCACAGAAAACAGTACATCAGTGTTATTACCAATTTTCCAGGCCAAAACTGGCGCAACTGAATACCGCTCCATTGCCCTGTCAAAGTCCCTAAAACTCCACTCGTGTTTATATAACCCATTCAAGCGGTACAATAAATTGCCATTGCTATCTATTGGCCCTGTAAGATCAAATCTGGGGCGCACCAGTCCCCACTCCCCAACTTGAAGTTCTATTTCATTAAAAAACTGAGGTAATGGTTTCTTAGACACCAGATTAATAATACCCCCAGGTTCAATCTCTCCATACAGAATTGAAGCAGGGCCTTTGAGAACTTCTACCTGTTCGAGGTTAGCAGTTTCAGGAGCAGGAACAAAAACCCCATAGATTCGATACCCATCTTTTAAAACGGGAACAGAAGAGCCTGAAGGAGTGCCAAACCCGCGAATATTGAAGTTAATACCTCGTCCTTGAGAACTCCCCCCAGAAACTACACCACTTACATTGCTTAATACGTCCTGAATGCGAATCGCCTGTTGTTGGCGGATAACTTCTTGGGGTACAACCTTCACAGAAAAAGGAGTTTCCATGATAGGTGCATCAGTTCCAGTAGCTGTGCTGGCATTGGGAACAAAGTAACTTTCTTGTTGTTGTTCTCCTGTTGCTACTACTTCTATTTCTTCGCGGGGAGTTTCTCTTGTTGAAGAAGAAGGAGTCACACTCAAAACTAAGTTATCTGCCGATGGTTTTACCTCTGCTATGGGTACTCTTTCTTTCCCCGTGATGGTAATGCGAATACTCTCAGCATCTAGTTGAGTAACTGTTACTTCTGTTGTCTCTGAGTTGGGATTTTCAACCCGAAATTCTTCGCTTTCTGGTAACTGTAAAACTGCACCCAAAATGTCAATAATTAGAGTATTTTCTTCTGAAAATATCAATGGTTGTACAGTTTGGTCAGGAGGAATTTCTAACACAATTTCTAACCCTGTTTCTGTTGGGTTTACTTGCACTCCTGTGACTATTACAGTTGATGTTTGTACTAACCATCTGGCTTGAGTATGGTAATTATCTAAATCACTTACTCTGGGCGGTGAGACAAGGGGAGTCAGCCCCTTGTCAGCTTTAACGGGTTTTACCTCCATTACAAAGGGACAAATTATTAGTCCGAATAAAAGGAAAAATCTATATACTTTCATGTTTATTATCACACCACAATTAAAAATCACACTTTTACAACTTGGACAACTCTCTTACTGAGATAGACTTGTTTTTATTCCGCTTGGGACGATACCACCACATAATTAAACCAGTAACAAATAAAATAGCAGGAGCTAATCCCACAAACACATAAAAAATGCGAGTTGGCAACCCACCAAATGTACCAAAATGTAAAGGGCCAAAAGAATTTAAAACAGCTTGAGCTCTGGAGGGTTGAAGCGCATTATCAACTTGTAAAACTTTCCCTGTAAATTGATCTAAATAAACAGCACTCCTGCCTTTTATGGGTTCTTCTTGAAAGCGTTTCCTCACTCGAAAAACTCCTTCTGGACTTTGTGGAAAGGATAAACCAACAGTCTCTGCATCTGGTAAAGCGGCATCTGATTTTTTAAGTATTTCTTCTATACTTAAAGAAGATTTATCTGGCAAAGGTTGAGAAACTGGAGGGGTGGGTTTTGGTGTTAGGGTTGCGGCATAAATTAGTGGTTCAGTCTGTGCATAGAAATTCCAACAAAACCCCGTTAAACCAATCATTCCTAAGAAAATTGCTGTGACAATTCCAATTACTTTATGCAGGTCAAAATTGGTTCTTTTAGGATGAGCTTTGAATTTAATTTTAAAACCAGCAATTAACTTGCGCCAACCTGGCCAGAGCATTATCCCAGTTAAACTTAAAATAAATAGGAAAAAAGCCACAATTCCCGCAATTATTACGCCAATATCCCCTGCTAAAAGTTGGTAGTGAATTTGATAAATAAATCCAAACAAGCTGGTTTCCCATTGGCGATCGCCTAGAATTTTTCCTGTGTATTGATTTATATATGCTTCTGTCCATTTTCCATCAGAAGATGCTAACCAAGCTTGCATTGGTTTATCTGGTTTGGCGGGAAAATTGAGGGACTCTAGTAACAATGAACTCCCATAAGTATCTTTAATTTTCTCAGCAATAATCGTCACAGAAACTTGTTCCCCTTGCGGCGTAATTTTGCCAAATTTCTGAGTAATTAAAAACTCATCCATTTCTGGATAAAAAACTAATATGCTTCCAGTTAAACCAATAATTACTGTAATGATTCCGATGACTAAACCGAGATAGCGATGGAGAATAAAAGCCCAATTTCTAATTTGTTTTGTTTTCATTTTCAAACTCCTTTAATTGGTGATTAAAACTTCCAAGAAAATGTTCCTAAAACTGTAAATGGTGCCCCAGGTTGAACTACTTCCCGACTTTGAGAACCTTCATAATAGCGAACATCAAAAACATTTTTGAAATTAATAGCAGCGCGCAGTTTTTCAGTTTCATAAGAAATCAAGAAATCTACGCGAGTATAACTAGGGACATAAAAAGAATTATCCAAATCCCCAGCCCGTTCATCTATATAAAATATTCCTGCTCCAAATCCTAAACCTGCTAAGGTTCCTTTTTGCAGGGTATAAGTCGTCCATAAACTAGCAGTATTTCTCGGAACATTATTAAGACTATTGTTTTCAGGAAAGGTGTTATCTTTAACAATAAAAGCATCAGTATAGCCATAGGATGCAATTATGTTCCAACCAGGTAAAATTTCCCCAGTAAAATCTAATTCAATCCCTTGAGAACGTTGTTCGCCTACCTGAATAGAAAACCCAGGATTATTCGGGTCATCAGTTAAAATATTGCTCAAATTTGTGCGATAAAAAGCTAGGGTAGAAAACAAACGACCTTCTAACAATTCAGTTTTCACCCCTACTTCATAACCTGTTCCACTTTGAGGCTCAAAAGCTTTATCATTAGCACTTCTACCACTTACAGGCGTAAATGATTGACTATAACTAGCATAAAGAGCAACTTGTGGAATCGGTTGATAGACAATCCCCGCTCGTGGCGAAAAAGCATCAGCATTAGTCTCAAAATTATCTACATCAAAATACCCTTCATCGGTAAATGTATCAAAGCGCCCACCAATTACTAATTTGAGATTTTTTAATAAACTAATTTGGTCTTGTAAATAGATTCCAAAAGCAGTAATTTGATTTTCTCCATCTACAAAAGGGCTAAACTCTCCAAAAACAAAGTTATAGTTAGGTTCAAAAATATCAATAGTTCCTGCAGAACGACTCTGAAAACCAAAATAGTTATACTGGCGGCTAAATTCTATGCCAATTAACCCAGTATGTTCAATAGATCCAGTCTTAAATTTAGCGATTAAATCATTTTGAAATGACCAGGTTTCATAGTCTTGTCTCCCGCTATAATCTTCTAGCGGAAAATTGCGATCGTCTGGGGATGATCCGACAATTTGAGTTGTTGCACCTGGGCCACCTTCATAAGCATAGGTGTAGCGAAAAGCCGATTTTAAAAATAAGTTTTCATTAAAGTTATGATCAAAATATAAAGTTAGTCGAGTTTGATCAAACTTCATTTGTCTTGGATCGCCAAGATAACGACTAATAGGAATATCAGCAACTTCATTATCACTTAAAACCACTAAACCTCGATCTACAGGTCGCTCATCATGGAGATAAGTAAACTCTAGACGCAACTTAGTCTTATTAGTAATTTCCCATTGAAAAGTTGGAGCAACAAAAATTCTCTCTGTTTCTACTCCATCTCGAAAACTCTCAGCATTTTCATAAGCAATATTTAACCGATATGCTAAAGTTTTATCTGCTGTTATTGGTCCGGAAAAGTCTAGGGTTGAACGATAAAAGTTATAACTACCAGCACTAAAATTAAGCTCATAGTAAGGCTCAAGTAAAGGTTTTTTCGTGATGTAGTTAATAATCCCTGCAGGTTCTGCTCTACCAAACAAAACTGAAGCAGGGCCTTTTAATACTTCTATTTGTTCAATATTTGCTAAATCTCTTTGAGTTCGATTAGAGTAAAAATCATCCCGAAAACCATTAATAAATTCTTCAGCAACAAACCCCCGAATAATAAAGTTTTCACCTCGACCGCCTGATGTACTAGACAATGTAACTCCACTTATATTACGCAAGGCTTCCCTAACACTGGTAGCCCCTTGATCGCGAATTACTTCTTGCGGAATAATTTGAATTGATGCGGGTGTATCAAAAATAGGAGTATCTGTTTTTGTCGCTGTTGAAGCTGAGGGAACAAAATAACTTTCTTCTTGTTCTCCTGTTGCTACCACTTCTATTTCTTCACGGGGAGTTTCTCTTGTTGTTGTTGAAGGAGTCACACTCAAAACTAAATTTTCCTCGCTTGGTTTTACCACAGCACGGGGTACTCTTTCTTTTCCTGTAATGGTAATGCGAATACTGTTAACATCTAATTGAGTAACTGTTACTTCTGTTGTTTCTGAGTTGGGATTTTCTACCCGAAACTCTGACTCTTCTGGTAATTGTAAAACTGCACCCAAAATCTCAATAATTAAGGTATTTTCTTCTGCAAAAATCAAAGGTTGCAGAGTGGAATCAGCAGGAGTTTTTAACACAATTTCTAACCCTGTTTCTGTTGGGTTTACTTGTACTCCTGTTATTACCACAGGTTGATTTGATGTTTGTACTAACCATCTAGCTGAACTATGGTATTTATCTAAATCATTTACTCTTTTAATGCTAGTTGTTGCTTCAGCTTTTACCAGTTTTACTTCCATAAAAACGGGACAAATTATTAAACCAGATAACAAAACAAGTGTAAATATTTTCATAATTATTTAAAACATATAACAAGTAAATTTCATTGAATTAATCTGCCTTTTCTCGCTAAATGCCAGCGGTGTTGTTGCCAGATTACTAAACCTGTAATTAAAAGAATAAGAGGAGCTAAACCTACTAAAAAGTAAATAATTTCTGTTACTATCCCTCCATATTTGCCAAAATGAATAACAGCTAATCCATTCATTATTCGACTAGCAAGAGAGTTTTCTTTCCCGTTATCTATCTGTAAAACTTCTCCTGTATATTGGTCAAAAGATAACCAGGGGGTTTTGTTAAATTCATTTTCTTTTGGTAATTCCATCCAAATAACCACTGGATCTTCTGGTTGTTTAGCAGGAAAAACCTTTAAAATTTCACCTTCAGGGAATTTTGTTTTGGCTTTTTGTAAAATATCTTCTATTTTTAATGGCTCAACATTAGCTACAATTTCTGATTGAATTTCAGCATCAAGTAATGGAGTATTAGTGATGCTATAAACAAAACTCTCAACAGGAGTCCAAAAAATCATGGCTGCACCAGTAAAAGCTAGTAAAATTAAAATAATTACAGAAACAATGCCAACCACTTGATGTAAGTCGTAGTTGATGATTTGGTAAGGCGATCGCCATCTAATTTTAAGCGCATTTTTCAACTTAAACCAACCCCGCCAGAGCATTATTCCCGTGATACTAATTAACCAGAAAATACCGCCACAAATACCTACTATTTTTTCCCCAATATCTCCTGCAAAAAGATTGACATGGAGTTCAATTAAAAACCCTCCTATACTTTCGTTCCACGGACGCTCACCCGTAATTTCACCGTTATAAGGATTAAGATAAACATCCCTCAATTCATCCTCTGGAGAAATCATCATTACTGTATAAACTTCATCGGATTTTTGAGGAACAATAATCCGATGAACTTGAAAATCTGGATAGTACTTTTGAGCAGTATCTATCACTGTTTGAATGTTTATTTGAGTTGAATTTGGTGTGACTTTTAGTAACTGAGCATTGAGAAAACTGTCAATTTGTTCAGCCCAGATAAGTAAACTTCCTGTTATACCAATAATAACAAGTAAAATACCTGGAATTATGCCTGCATAACGGTGCAAAATTAAAGCTAATTGGCGTAGTTTTTTCTGCTTGCGCATGAGCTTATATTCAAAATTCAACTCTACATTATGATTGCTTTTAATTACTGCCTAATTGCGCCCATTCTTCTGGCAGCATATTAGCCACAAGCTCGAAACCTCCCTGACCGTCAGGTTTCACAACGTAAGCCATTCCTTGTGGATCGGGATAAATACCTGTTGCTGCTTCAAAAAGGTCATCGTGACCGACAATTACTGTATTGGTTCCACTTGCGGGTACAGCAATTAACATTGGCGTCAATAATGCTTTCATCTGAGCTACTTGTTCTGGGGTGTATTCTTCTGCGGGTGGAAAATTCAGATCACCATTTTTCTCATACTTTCCAAAAGCTAAATCTGCGGTTTGCCAAGCACGACAATACTGACTGGATATTACCTGCCCCACAGGAATGTTATTATCTCTAAATCCTGCACCAATAGCTTTTGCTTGTTGCCATCCTGTTTCACTCAGCATTCTTTGTGTAGAACAATCGCCCACCACTGCACTAACCTGATCTGCATAATCTTTTTCAGTTTGGGCGTGTCTAAAATAAATTACATAACCACCTTGCTGTAATGCAGCTAATAATTCTGCCCCACTAAGTTTGTCCTGAAAATCAGCATTAGCTTGTTCTCCTGGGCTTAATGTTTCCGCTAACAAGAGGATGGCGCCCCTTGTCTCCACATTATTATTTGTGCTTTTATCTACTGCTTGAACAGTTTTAGTGCTAGATAAACTAATGGTGGTAGCAATAGTTAAAGCAAAAAATAATTTTACTGATTTAATTTTTTTTTTCATTTTTCTCCCTAATAATTAATAGTTGTTGTTTACTTTTTAGTAGCAGCGATCGCCAATTTTGCCCCTTCTACTTGACGCAGAATATCCATCACCTCCACCACCTGACCATGCTCTACTTTTTCATCTGCATTAATAATTACTAAACCTTCTTTTTCCTTTGCTATTTCAGCAATAGTTGCTTGCTTAAGACTTTCAAGCTTAATCGGTTGACGATTCAAAAAAATATCCCCATCTGCTTCGATAGTTACGTTAATTTGGGCAGTATCTTTAACTTCTGCTGTTGAAGCTGAAGGAAGATTAACTGGCAGTCCTTCTGTTCTGCTTAAAAACAAACTAGAAATGATAAAAAAAGCAAGAATAGAAAAGATAACATCAATCATCGGCACGATATTGATTTCTCCTGCAAATTCTTCAGATTCATTAGTAATCCGCATAGGTTTTTCCGCCTTTTTTGTAATAAATACGGCAATAGAGCAATTCCAATTGACCGCCATATTCTTGAATCAAACCGATTTGACGCTGATAAAAGGAGCGGAAGGCGTTAGCAAACAGAAGAGTAGAAATTGCCACAACCAATCCCATAACCGTCGAAACCAAGGCTTCACTAATTCCTCCAGTGACTCCTGCCCTATCTGTTGCGCTTGCATTACCAATATTAAGACTTGCAAAAGAATGCATTAACCCCAAAATTGTCCCCAACAGCCCTAATAGAGGCGAAACCGTGATAATCGTCTGAAACAGCGTATTAAACCGTTTTAAGTCAGGTAATTCTGCTTGAGTTGCGCTTTCAAGAGCAAGGCGAAACTCTTCGGGGGTAGGCTCTTCCAACTCCAAAGCTTCTAGAAATATACGAGCAATGGGTAAGGCTGCATTTTCCTTAAGCTTTTCCATCGCCGTCACGCTATCTTCACTGCGATAAAGCCTTAGCACCTCTTTGACGACTTTTTTCTGCTGAGACTTAATGCGAAACCAAAACCAGATGCGCTCAATACTAAGAGCAACGGCTAACAAAGAAAATCCCAGTAAGGGCCAGGCGACAATGCCACCTGCTTTGAATAACTCCAATAAATTGTTTAAGTTGTTTGGCATGGACTGGGTCGGCGATGTTTATTGATAAACTTTCTTAGCTTATTCTCAAGCCAAGCATAGAAAACATATTAAAAGAGATTCTCAATAATTGTCAAGTTTTTTTTTGTTAAAAAAGGTTAAGGATAAGTTAAATGTGACTCAAAAGCCTTGTAAATAGGTAGTTTTGAGTGGCGGAGAGCAAAATTTGTGGCTTGGTCGAGCTGGACGATTGCAAATTAGTCCCAAAAGATTGTAAAAATTAGAAGAGAGCTAGAGTCTGTAGCTCTACTAAAGCTGAAACTTAATATCAATAGCTTTTTGCCAATCCAGGGAAAATATGTCTAATTCAAGCTTCTGTATCAATCAACGCCAAAAAGAACAAAACCAGAGCCAAAAAGTGCTGGCGCTGAGTTTTGTTGGTTCGGTGCTTCTACACCTCATCATCTTGCCTGGGCTGAGTTGGCAGTACGAAAAGCCTAGCATGGCTGAAAAACCCATTGAATTGATTATGGTGGAGCAACCTACACTAGAACCACCAAAACCGAAGGAAGAAAAGCCACCAGAGCCGCCAAAACCTAAGCCAATACCTAAACCTGTTACTCCACCCAAACCGATGCCGCTTCAAAATCAGGTACAAAAACCAAAACCTGCGCCAACACCCCCAGCAAAAGTTACCACTCCCACACCGCTCAAACCGCAAGTTGAGCGGGCACCACAACCAATGACTCAAGTTGCTCCGAGTGAAAATGTTGTTTCTACTCCTCCAGTGTCTCAAAATGAGGGGGAAGTAAAACCTAAAGTGGGCCCACAAATAGCTGCGAGGGAACCTTCAGCAAAACCTGAACCGCCTGCTGTAGTAGAGGGAATAAGTTGTGTTAAAAACTGTCAACCTACTTATCCATCGGTACTAGATGGAGCAGAAGGTAGTGCCGCTGTAGAAATTGTGGTGGATGAAAATGGCAATGTGGTTAGCGTAACTCTTGTAAGACAGAATAGTAATAGTCAGATCAATCAACAGGTACTCCGCGCAGCTAGTAAAATGAAATTTAGTTCTCCTGGGAGTAATACTCGCGCCTTGGTGCAACTTACAGTTAACTTTACTGTTGCTGGGTCAGACTTTGACCGTCAAGCACGCGATCGCCAACAACAACTAGAGAGAGAGCGTCAAGCTCAAGAGGAAGAGAAAAAACGCCAAGAAGCTCAATTAGAAAGGGAAGGACTGCAACAGCAACCACCACAGCAACCGCCACAACCTGAATTAGAAAAACCACCTGAGCGTCTTGAGCCTTTATTTCCTGAAAACCAACCAGTCCCACCACGAACAGAGCCCCTACAACCTTTATTTCCTGATGACACAGAGCGGTAGTACTAATACCCTAAATCTTCACTCAAAGAAGGGATGCTGAAGAGCTAGCTGCGCCTACGCCGTTCTCAAATCCTTTACTTGCGCTCAGGATGCTGGTTTTTTGGGGAAGCAGAACCTAACTGGTTAATTCTGCCAATCATCTGATATAAGCGTCCCTGTTTTTTTTGGTTAAACTGAAACATGAGGCGGGGTAAATTTGCTGTTGGATCACTTTTTTCTTCTGGTAAGGCTTGAGTTTTTTTCAGCGAGCCTTCCTCGAAAATATCCCTAAATTCCTCGTTTAGTTGCTCCACAACTTCATCTGGGATTTCTGCATTCAGGCGCATTACAAATTGCTGACCCACAAAACGGCTCGAATGATAGACGCGATAAAATTCGCCAATAATGGCACAAGCTTGATGCAAATCATCCGTAATTGTATAAAGATTTACATCTTCTGGACTAATTAAACCCTTGGCGATCAAGTTTTTACAGATATAGTCATTCCATGAGTGCCAGTAGTCACCCCCTGGCTGGTCAATGAGAACGAGGGGAGCTGGTCCATATTTTCCTGTTTGACAAAGAGTTAAAGTTTCAAAAGCTTCATCTTGAGTGCCAAAACCCCCAGGAAAAAGCGCCACAGCATCACTTTCTCGCAGAAAGAACAGCTTTCTGGTAAAGAAATATTTAAAATTAATTAGCTTCTGGTCTCCGAGAATAAATTTATTTGCTGTTTGTTCAAAAGGAAGCTGAATATTCAAGCCAAAAGAGTGTTGACGAGTTGCTCCTTCATTGGCTGCCTGCATAATGCCGCCACCTGCTCCTGTGAGTACCATAAAACCTAATTGAGTCACGCAGCGGGCAAACTCAACAGCTAAATGGTATTCAGAGGTATCAGGGGCGATGCGCGCCGAGCCAAAAATTGCCACTTTGCGAATATGACGGAAAGGGGAAAATGTTTGAAACCCTTTTTCTAGATCTTCTAAAGAGGAGGTTAAGATTTTCCAATCGAGACGATCAACTTCTTCATTAGCTATTCTGACCAATACTTCTAGAGCCCTTTGGATCAATTTGCCATGTTTGAGCTTGGGTAAGTGGTCAATCAATGTAATTAATTCTGCTGGGGATTCTATATTTTCTTGTTGAGCTAAAACCATAAATATGCTGTTTGTGGCTATCTACTCATTCTACCCAAGTTATGCCCCTTGGGGTTGGCGCTTGTGTTTTTCGCTCCCTTTTTCCTTTGACATAAGCGCAAAAAGCGCCTTAGCTTTCTAGTCTAAGACGCTTTTTGGTAATTTTGAGGTTTTCCCTTCCCTGGTGAATCGTGCTTAAAGATACTGTGTTAAAGTTTTGGCTAAGGTAGTTTTGGGAACTGCTCCCACTACCGTATCAACCTTTTGACCACCTTTAAAAATCATCAGAGTTGGGATACTGCGAATTCCATACTGGCTGGCAGTATTTGGATTGTCGTCGGTGTTTAGTTTGACAACCTTTACTTTGCCAATAAATTCTTCAGCAATTTCGTCCACCACTGGGGCTACCATGCGGCATGGCCCGCACCAGGGAGCCCAAAAATCCACCAAAACTGGAATTTCACTATCTAAAACATCTTCTTTAAAACTTGCATCTGTAACTGAGGCAGTTGCTGACATCCCGAAAAGTCCTTAACTGATTGCGTTTTTTTTAATATTATCAAATTTTACCATAGCAAGAAATGAACCTGTCTAAGGATACAATTTAATAATCTTTTTATTTTTTGGCTTTATGCAACATATGGTTACAAAAACTACTAACCCAACTCAAACCCTCTGGCCACTCCCTTCTCCCTTCTTTGCTACTCCTGTGTATGCGTGCGTCAGCCATTTTTTGTTGGCTGCATGAGCTGAACCTGGGTTTAAAATCTCGTGCATAAGGAACCGCCCGAACTTTCGAGGGTTCGGGCGGAGTGTGGTGTGAGGAGTGAACGGAAACTTTTGTCTCCGCTTTCTCTATTGTAAGGGAGAATTTTAAATTTGCCCTGAACTTGGGGAATAAAAAGGGAAACTTAATAAAACTTAAAATAAGTCTCTCATTACACCAAGGGGTGAGAATGAGAAGGGTAAAACCTTGTGGTAGACCGAAGATAGGTGATTACAGGGAGCATTGAGTGAGTTATGTTATCGAAACTAGCAAACAACCCAGGACTAAAATGGGCAGTGATGGGGGCGATCGCTTTCTTTTCTTTCACTTTACTGTTAACACTGCACCGCCACTTTACTTTTTATTCTTCTTATGACCAGGGAATTTTTAATCAGGTCTTCTGGAACAGCCTTCATGGTCGTTTTTTTCAAAGTTCTCTTTCTTCTCAACTTTCTACCAATGTAATCCACAGTGGGGAAGTTGCGGCAGTAGATTACCATCGGTTGGGACAACACTTTACCCCCGCTTTGTTACTCTGGTTGCCAATTTATGCGGTTTTTCCTTACCCTGCTACTCTCATAGTCTTGCAAGTGACTCTGGTGACGGCGGGGGGTTTAGTACTCTATGCTTTGGCTAAATGTTATTTAAAACCGCCAGTGGCGGGGATAATTACTGTGAGTTTTTACAGTGCGATCGCTATTCTTGGCCCGACGATGGGGAATTTCCATGATATTTGTCAGATGCCGCTGTTGGTTTTCGGGATTTTATTGGCCATGGAAAAGCGCCGCTGGTGGTTGTTTTGGTTGCTGGGTATTCTGTTATTAATGGTAAGAGAAGATAGTGGCATTACATTTTTTGGGATTGGTTTTTATTTGGTACTGAGCAAACGTTATCCCCGTGTTGGTTTGGCTGTCTGTAGTCTTAGTTTTTTATATATGATTGCGCTGACAAATTTAATTATGCCTTTATTTTCTGAGGATATTTCTAAGCGGTTTATGTTAGAACGTTTTGGTCAGTATGCTCAGGGAGAAGAAGCTTCGACTATAGAAATAATTTGGGGTATGGTTAGTAATCCTTGGCGTCTGCTCAGGGAATTGTTTACTCCCTTTTTTGGCACTCTTAAGTATTTATTGGGTCAATGGTTACCTCTGGCTTTTATTCCTGCAGTTGCTCCTGCTGCTTGGATAATTGCAGGTTTTCCTCTCCTGAAGCTGTTTCTGGGTAAGGGGGATTCTGTTTTAGTTATTACTATTCGGTATGCTATGAGTGTAGTGCCTGGGATTTTTTATGGGACGATTCTCTGGTGGGCGGGACAGGGATTTAACAATTTTACGCAAAAAATAGAAACTCTGAAACCAAGAAAACTAACTCCTTCATTCCGCCGTTTTTGGGTTTTCTGTATCATTGTTTCTCTAATTTTAACTCTGGTTGACACCACTAATCGTACCCTTTATTTTATCATTCCCGATTCTTTTCAACCCTGGGTTTATGTGTCTTTGCCAGAACAATGGCAGCAGACAAAAGAAATTAATTCATTGTTGGCTAAAATTCCTCCAGATGCTAGTGTTTCTGCTACTACTTATCTTATTCCCCATCTTTCTGGGAGAAGGGAAATTATTCGATTACCTGCGCTGGAATTGCGCAATGATGAAGGGAAAATAATTAAGGTAGAATATGCGATCGCTGATTTATGGCAGTTAAAAGAATATCAAGTGGCTTTTAGTGATGAGGGAGAAAGATTAAAGGAGATCACAGCTCTGATTAACCAAGTTATTAATGACAATGAATATGGTATTCTATCATTAAAAAATGGCATAATTTTGCTGCGTAAAGGTGCTGCTAATCATCCCCGATCCCTGGAGGATTGGTTAGCTTTTGAAAAACAAATAATTCAGCTAAAATAATGATGTGGAAATTACCCAAAGATGTGCTTTTGAGCGCCCTGACTTTTTTTTTGTTCAGCTTAATTATTGCCCTACACCGACATTATACTTTTTATTCTACCTATGACCAAGGGATTTTTAATCAAATCTTTTGGAACAATATTCACGGTAATTTCTTTAATAGTTCTCTGGCTTCTGCTATCTCTACTACTGTTACTCATTTTGAGGAACCTCCTCGGGTTTATGACAGCCATTTAGGTCAACATTTCACAGCTTCTATGTTACTATGGCTGCCGCTTTATTATCTATTTCCTGCTCAAGCTACTTTAATTATCCTACAAGTAACTTTAGTAACAGTTGCTGGTTTGGTTTTATATGCTTTAGCAAGACATCATTTAGCAGCTCCCCTAGCAACAATCATTACTATAAGCTTTTACAGTGCTAATGCAGTAATTGGCCCGACTTTATCTAATTTTCACAATATTTCTGAGCTGCCTCTGTTAATTTTTGCCTTGCTCCTCGCAATGGAAAAGCGCTGCTGGTGGCTGTTTTCTCTGTTTGCTCTTTGGATTTTGGCGGTAAGGGAAGATGCTGGGTTAACTCTTTTTAGTATTGGCTTTTATCTGATATTAAGCAGACGCTATCCTCGTCTGGGTTTGTTGGTTTGTACTCTGAGTTTTGTTTATATACTATTAGTAACTAATGTGGTGATGCCTTTATTTTCTGAGGATATTTCCAAGCGGTTTATGATTGATAAGTTTGGACAATATGTTGAGGGAGAAGATGCTTCTAGTTTGGAGATAATTTGGGGAATGATTAGCCAACCTGGGGTGGTTTTACAGCAGCTTGTTTCACCCCCAGGTTTGACTATTCAGTATTTATTAGCCCATTGGTTACCTCTGGCTTTTATTCCTGCAATATCACCAGTTTCTTGGTTGGCTGCTGGATTTCCTTTACTTACATTCTTGTTGGGCAAGGGAACATCTGTTTTAGTCATTAGCATTCGCTATGCTATGAGTGTAGTGCCTGGTTTGTTTTATGGTACTATTATTTGGTGGCGAGGACAGGGTTTTCGGAATTTTAATACTCAATTGGAAGAGCTGACACCTAGAAAACTTACTCCCTCTTTTCGCCGTTTCTGGATTTTTTGTATTAGTCTTTCTCTTTGCTTTGCTTTGACTGATGCGAGAAATCAGATCTTTTATTTCCTCATTCCTGATTCTTTTTCTCCCTGGGTTTATGTATCTTTACCCACACAATGGCAGCGGACAAAAGAAATTAATTTATTATTGGCTCAAATTCCTCCAGATGCTAGCGTGTCTGCTACAACTTATATTATTCCCCATCTTTCTGGGAGAAGGGAAATTATTCGCCTGCCAGCTTTGGAGTTGCGCAATGATCAAGAGCAGGTGATTAAAGTAGAATATGCGATCGCTGATTTGTGGCAGTTAAATAAATATCAAGTTGCTTTTAAACATGAACGGGAAATGTTAAAGGAGATTACTATTACTATTGACAACATGACGGCTAATAATGAATACGGTATTATTGGCTTTAAAAATGGCGTGATTTTGCTCCAGAAAGGTGCTGTTAATCATCGATCAGCAGCAGCAGCATGGTTGGCATTTCGCCAACAAATTGTAACAATTTCCCAGTAAGCTTCAAGAAAGATATGATGAAATTAAAAGCAGTTGACACTTGTAAACGATGGTGGACATCTTTTGAGCAGGCTCCCTTCTCTACTTGGGTTTTCTCCATTTGTTGGTTGCTGCTACTCGCTTGGGTAGCTTTTTTGTTTAAATTAGGTAGTACAGGATTGGTAGATGAAACTGAGCCGCTTTTTGCTGAAGCTGCTCGCGGAATGGCGGTAACTGGTGACTGGATCACGCCCTATTTTAATGGGGAAACTCGCTTTGATAAACCACCTTTAATTTATTGGTTGATGGCCGGGGGTTATGGAGTATTTGGGGTTAATGAATGGGCGGTGCGCTTACCATCTGCTAATTCTGCTATTGCTCTGATGGTATTTTGCTTTTTTAGCTTGCAAAAATTTACCCAGAGTGAAAACCCAGCCTCTATTGAGCGCAAAAAGTGGCTGTCTGGGTGGATAGGGGCGGCGATCGCTGCTTTTAATCTGGAAACTCTCCTTTGGGCGCGTCAAGGAGTTTCTGATATGCTTCTAAGTGGTTGTCTCGGCTGTGCGTTGTTGTGTTTTTTCTGGGGATATGCTCAAGCAGGTGAAAGTCAAAAACCTCGGGGCGGGTTGAGAAATAACCTTTTGTCTTTTCCTAATCAATGGTATCTGGGTTTTTATGTGCTGAGTGGGCTAGCAGTTTTAACTAAAGGGCCAGTAGGAATTGTTTTACCAAGTTTAATTATTTTGGCTTTTCTCTTCTATGTGGGCAAGTTTGGGGAAGTCTTGGAGGAAATGAAAATCCTCTGGGGTTTGCTCATTTTTGCTTTAATTACTATCCCCTGGTATGTGTTAGTAATTTTAGCCAATGGTAGAGCTTATATAGATTCTTTTTTTGGCTATCATAATGTGGAACGTTTTACCAGTGTTGTCAATGGCCATGATGCTCCTTGGTATTTTTATATTTTAGTAGTGTTAATTGGCTTTTTTCCCTGGTCAATTTATTTACCTTTGGCTATGACTCGGCTTGGTTTTTGGCGACGCTCTTTTTGGCTCAATAAACCTCGTACTGCTCAACTGAGTTTATTTGCTTTCTTCTGGTTTGCTACTATTTTTATTTTCTTTAGCATTGCCGTAACAAAATTGCCTAGTTATGTGTTGCCACTCATGCCTGCTGCTGCTCTGCTGGTGGCAGAGTTATGGGGTGAAGAATTAACTAATACTCCCAGAAAAAACCAAGGTTTACTAATTAGTGGAATTGCTCATGTTTTTTTCTTAGTTATTCTCGCAATTGCTTTTATCCTATCTCCCAGTTTTATTGGTAGTGATCCTGCTATAGAAAATTTACCTGCATTAGTAAAAAACTCTGGTTTGCCTTTACGGGGCACCATCATTTGGCTGCTCACTGCTTTAGCAATTAGCTGGTTACTAGGACAAAGAAAACGATGGCAGTGGCTAATTTTACCAAATCTTGTGGGCTTTTTTATTTTCTTAGTTTGTTTAGTTTATCCTACTATGTTTTTCATAGATACCGCTCGGCAACTGCCTTTAAGGGAACTTTCTTTAATCATACCTCAAGTGCAAGTATCAGGGGAAGAATTATGGATGATAGGGTTTAATAAACCTAGTGTGGTTTTTTATAGCCAACGTCCAGTTAACTTTTTTAAAGTGCGCAATTTTCTTGATGATAAGAGTGCTGATTTAGCTTATCTAAAAAATCTGGTGACAACTCAACCTTTCCCTGATACGCTCTTAATTCTTAGTCGAGCTAAAGATATGACTAAATTAGGTGTATCGGATGAGGATTATCAGATATTGGAGCAAAAAGGTCTTTATCAATTAATGCGAATACCCAAAGCAAGATTATTAAATCGGATCTTAAATCAGTTAATGGTTAATGGTTAATGGTTAATGGTTAATGGTTGATTAGACTAATGAGCGAAACTTCTTAAAATGTCATTGTGATCGAAGAGCGAAGCATCTCAGAAATTATTGACTAAAGCACGGTTCGTTTAACAAGTATAATTGTTTACTTTTTACGGTGGATCATAGTTTTCTTCTTGATAGAAGACATTATCTTTTATTCATTATTCATTATGCATTAACCATCAACCATCAACCATCAACCATCAACTATGAACCATCAACCATCAACCATCAACTATGAACCATCAACTATGAACCATCAACTATGAACCATCAACCATTAACCATTATTGTGTGTTAAAAGTTTATCAATTGGCAATGGTATGTAAAGTGAGGTTAAAATCATGAGGATTCTGGTACTTGCTTGGGAATTTCCACCAAGGCTTATTGGAGGTATTGCGCGCCATGTGGCAGAATTATACCCAGAATTGGTCAAGCTCGGCCATGAAATTCATCTAATTACGGTAGAATTTGGTGCAGCACCACTATATGAGGTGGTAGAAGGGATTTATGTTCATCGTGTCCCTGTTACTCCAGGTGAGAACTTTTTCCACTGGGTAGCCAATATGAATCACAGTATGGGGCATCATGGGGGTAAGTTAATTTTAGAACATGGCCCTTTTGATCTAATTCATGCCCATGATTGGCTGGTGGGAGATGGGGCGATCGCTCTCAAACACCATTTTAAAATTCCTCTGGTTGCTACCATCCATGCTACAGAACATGGTCGTTACAATGGCATCCACAATGAAACTCATAATTATATTGCTAGCAAGGAAAAAACTCTGGTTTATAATGCGTGGCGGGTAATCGTCTGTAGTGCTTATATGCGCAATGAAGTTCACAGGGTTTTGGGTGCTCCCTGGGATAAAATCGATGTGGTTTATAACGGTATTCGACCAGAAAAAAAGCATCGCCATCCCCATTTTGACTACTGGGGTTTCCGTCGTCACTTTGCTGAGGATGCTGAGAAAATTGTCTATTATGTGGGCCGCATGACCTACGAAAAGGGAGTTTCTGTATTACTGAACGCTGCTCCCAAGGTGATCTGGGAAATGCACGGTTATGCCAAATTTGTCATTATTGGTGGTGGCAATATTAATCACCTCCAGGAGCAAGCCTGGAATTTAGGTATCTGGCATAAATGTTATTTTACTGGTTTTATGTCTGATGATGATTTAAATAAATTCCAGACTGTTGCTAACTGTGCTGTTTTTCCCAGTCTCTATGAACCTTTTGGTATTGTAGCCTTAGAAAGTTTTGCTGCTAGAGTTCCTGTGGTAGTTTCTGATACAGGAGGTTTACCAGAAGTGGTGCAACACACAAAAACGGGCATTGTTACGCAAGCAAATAATGCTGATTCCCTTGCTTGGGGTATTTTGGAAGTATTAAAAAATCCTGACTATGCTCAATGGTTAGTTGATCATGCTTATGCAGATTTAGAGCGCCGTTTTAGTTGGCCAAAAATAGCCAACCAAACTGAAGCCGTTTATGGTTTGATTTTACATCAAAGAAAGCAGGTTATTTGGCATTAAATCAATTATCAGTTGTCAGTTATCAAGGGGTTTGTTTACCAACCCCCTACAACCCACTATAAAATATCCTTGCGCTTTTGCACCCAAAATGTCACCCCCAAATAAATGGTAGCGTGCAACAATAAAATCCCCCAATTCAAAATCATATTACTCCAAGTTGCAGCATAAACCTCCGAACCAGCAAATGGTAAATTAGGAATATTTATAGGTACCATTTCATTGACTTCTACTAAAGCTCCATAAGCTCCCACTGACCAACGACTTAACATCAACCAAGAAATATACTTACCTATGCCTTCCATATTAAATAATACCCCAGAAAAAATAATTTGGGGCAATAATAATAAAGGCAATGCACTATTTGCTTGACTACTATTTTCTACACTGGCTGATACCATTAATCCTAAACTTATACAGGTAAATAAAGTAAGGTAGGTAGTAATTCCCAGACCCAAGCTCCAGGGAATTAAATCTGGTTTTGGGTCTTCAAAGAAGATTACAATAGCCATTGACATTAATATAGTTTGGACAACTGCTAATCCTCCCAGAAGCACCATTTTTGAGCCTAAATAAGCAAATAATCCCAAATTAACTAACCTTTCTCGCTGATAAATTGCCGCTTCTTTAACAATTTCTTGCAAGGAAGTACCTAATCCTACCCAAATAGCTGTACTTGTAAATACAAATAAAACTCGCAATGTTAAAGGTGCTAGGGTGGGGTCTGCTTCTTTTCCAACAATTAAAGGGTCTTTATTCCCAATTGCCAGGGTAATTAAAATAATACCAATGGGAGCAGTTAATAAAGCTAAACCCAGACTTATGGGATCTCTAATAATTAGTTGAAAATAGCGCTGTGTTAAAATAGATAATTGTTCCAGGAGAGAACGTCGAACTTTTTTAGGTGAACTTTGAGATAAATTTTCTCCTACTTTAATACTCAAATGATTATCTAAATAATCTTTTTTATAATGAGAAGAATTAAATTTCTCTGCTTGTTCAAGTACTATTTCTTCACTTTCTAATTTAATATAAATATCGGCAAAATCCCCACTTTCAATGTTAAAAAACTCCATTGCCTTTTGAGGTGGCCCGAAATAACAGAGGTTTCCGCCCCGACCTAGAAAAACAACGCGATCGCATAAAGTTATCTTACTGGTGGCATGAGTTACTAAAACTATAGTTCTCCCTTCATCTGCCAATTTTCTTAACAACAACATCATTTTTTTATCTAACCCTGGATCTAGACCTGAAGTAGGTTCATCCAGAAAAAAAAGTTTCGGATCTGCCAACAATTCTACCCCAATACTTACCCGTTTCAACTGTCCTCCACTGAGATTTTTAACTAACAAATTTCGTCTTTCTGACATTTCTATTTGTTCTAGGGTTTTATCCACCACTTCTTTCACTTTTATATCGGGAGGTAGTCTTAATTGCGCTGCATAATTCAGCACTTCTTCTACTCGCAAATCTTTATGAACAATATCAGTTTGCGGCACATATCCTATTTGGTTACGATAAATATTAAAATTATGTCTCAGGTTTTCTCCATTTAAATAAACTGTCCCTTCTGTTGTTGGTTCAATCCCTAAAAGTGTTCGCATAAAAGTAGATTTTCCCGCCCCACTTCCTCCTACTAAAGCCACAAATTGTCCTGGTTCAATAGGTAAAGTAATTTTATTTAATAAAACTACATTTTTCTTGTTTTTATCTTTTACTATCCGCAGGATATTCTCAGCATCTAAGCGAATATTCTCCCCCCGATCAACTAAGACTAACTCATCATTTTGTAAAATTAAAATATAGGGACCAATGCGAATATTTGCCCCAGGAGAAAGTACCACGGACCCATTAACTTTTTCCCCATTGACAAAAACCCCATTAGTACTATAATCTTGCAGTAAATATCGCCCCTGATGATCCGTATCAATAGTCGCATGACGACGGGAAACTGTTGGTGCATCCAAAGGCAAATTAGCATTACTATCTCGCCCCAGCATCACTGACTGATTTTTCAGGGAAATAGACTTAACTTTAGGAGTAATGTTTTCAATCTTATTGGGATTAAAATATTGAATAATTACCATTTTTGTTTGGTCTTGACCAATCTTAATTTCATCTCCATTTTGGAGACGATAGCCTTCTGTTGGCGTAATCACAATATTGTTAATAAATAACTTATTGCTACTGGGATTTGTTCCATCCCCATCATAAATGTAGTAATCATTACCAACTTGACGAAAACAAGCTTGACAACGACTTACTACTCCCCAGTCACGAGCAACAATTAAATCTGCTTGTTGTGGATCTCGTCCTAAAAAATGCTCACTGTCAGTCAGGTTGATGGGAGGTAGGGTTTCACCTGCTTGATTTTTTAAGATAATATAGGGGGTAGCACTAAAAACAGTTTGGTTGTTAGATTGAGAATACATGGGCAAAATGTCAAGAAATTAAGGATTTACTCTGTTATAATATTTTAGGTGAGGAATGCTTGACTCTAGATGGTAAACTAGGTGATGGGGGAAAGTCCAGAGGTAAAATGTCACAAAAATTTAAGAAAATAAACAGATTCAGAGCGTTAAAATAAAAGAGCATTCCAACCAATTAACTATTAATCCGATTCTTTATTCCAATGGTTCATACGCCGATTTCACTCAACAGCCCAAAAAATAGCAAAACTTCTAAGGTAGAAGGGATTAAAGAACGCAGTAATTTTTTGCGGGAACCCTTAGCAACTGAACTACTAGAAGATACTACTCACTTGAGCGAGGATGCAGTTCAAATCCTCAAGTTTCATGGCTCTTATCAGCAGGATAACCGCGATAACCGCGTCAAGGGCCAGGAAAAAGATTACCAGTTTATGTTGCGCACTAGAAACCCAGGAGGTTTGATACCGCCTCAATTGTATCTCACTCTAGATCAATTGTCGGTAGAATATGGAAACAATACACTGAGGGTAACAACTCGTCAAGGTTTTCAGGTGCATGGGATTCTGAAAAAAAATCTCAAAACCGTATTATCTGCTATAGTGAGAAATATGGGTTCGACTCTGGGAGCTTGTGGCGATCTCAACCGCAATGTGATGGCTCCGGCCGCTCCTTTTAAAAATCGTCCTGAATATCAATACGCCTACGAGTATGCTAAAAATATTGCCGACTTGCTTACACCGCAAACGGGGGCATATTATGAAATTTGGCTGGATGGGGAAAAGGTAATTACAGGGGAAGAAAACCCCGCAGTTAAGGCGGCAAGGCAACGTAATGGCAATGGTAATCTAATAGCGGACAAAGAAGAGCCGATTTACGGGGAACATTATATGCCCCGAAAATTCAAATGTAGCGTAACAGTGCCAGGGGATAACTCCATCGATGTCTATACCCATGATGTGAGTTTAGTGGTCATCACTGATGATGGGGGAGAGTTAACAGGTTTTAATGTTTTGGCTGGGGGAGGTTTGGGCCGCACCCATAATAAAGAAGAAACTTTTACCAGAATGGCAGATCCCATTGGCTATGTGGCAAAAGAAGATGTGTATGACTTGGTTAAGGCAATTGTGGCAACCCAGCGAGACTACGGCGATCGCTTTAATCGTCATCATGCGAGAATGAAATATCTCATCCATGATTGGGGGGTAGAAAAGTTTCGGGAAACTGTAGAAAGTTATTTTGGTAAATCTTTACAACCCTTTAAACCTCTACCAGCATGGAAATATCAAGACTTTCTGGGGTGGCATGAACAGGGAGACGGTAATCTTTTCTTGGGTATTTCAGTGGAAAATGGCCGAGTTAAAGATGAAGGAGACTTCCAACTCAAAACTGCTTTGCGCAAAATCATCCAACAGTTTGAGTTACCCATGGCTCTAACTGCCAACCACAATATTATTCTTTCTGAAATTGAACCCCAATGGCAGGAGGAAATTGAGGCAATTTTTGATAGTCATGGTGTCCAAACTAGACCTGGACAAATTAACCCCCTCATCCGCTATTCTATGGCCTGTCCTGCTCTACCTACTTGTAGCTTGGCAGTTACAGAATCAGAAAGGGTTATTCCTAGTATTATTGAACGCATTGAAGCTCTTTTAAAACAACTGGGAATGGAAGAAGAACATTTTGTCATTCGCATGACTGGTTGTCCCAATGGTTGTGCTAGACCCTATATGGCAGAATTAGGTTTTGTGGGCAGCTTTCGGGAAACTTATCAAATTTGGTTGGGCGGTTCTCCTAATCAGACTAGACTCGCTCAACCTTATATAGATAAGTTGCCCATTGCTGAACTTGAGACATTTTTTGAGCCAATTTTCGTTAATTTCAAGGAAAATAAGCTGACTGGGGAAAGTTTTGGAGATTTTTGCGATCGCCTGGGTTTTGATGCTCTGCGGGAATTTGCCGCTCATTATACTCGGCCTGATGAAGAGCCTGCACTAGCTCCTGATCACAGTAAAGGTCGCAAAAATCAGCATCGGGTTAGTATCCTTGATGATTTATTTATCCTGCTCAAGCAAGCTTCTCAAGCGGAGAACCGCCCGATGAATCAAATAGTAGCAGAAGCTTTGGAAGCTTATTTTGCTAACCAGAAACAATAGACCAATGGGCTATCTTATGTGTTACCTGCCCAACCCCCCCGCAGGAGCGCAGGGCTGTTTTAACCCAGTAAGAGAAATAATGGTTTTAATTCAAGCCATTATTTCTCTACCTGGAAAAATGTATTTGTCGGCTCACTTGAGATAGAATTACAGGAAATATAAAAACTTGGATCAAAACCCGCCCCAATACCTGCACAGGGCGGGGGCGGGTTTTTTATGTTATAGCCAAGAAAGAGATGGTGAGGACAATTTTTTGTGCTGTTTGCCTAAAAAGATCGTCGGAAAAAACATCATCTCTGCTATAGGTTACTTTTTGTAATACAGTCTAATCTAGAAACCCGCCATTTTCGGGTGGGAGAAAGGTAGGTTAGGGGTGGGAGTATTAATGCTTTTTACGCTTCATAAAAGAACCAGCCCCAAAATAAGCTACAGCCATTAAGCCAAACATAGAAGTAGGTTCGGGAATGGGTTCAGGGTCTCCACCACCACCATTATCTCCACCACCATTATCTCCACCACCATTCCCCTCATCTGTAAAACTGCCGCCCTTAATAAAAACAGCAGAGTCCAGCGCAGAATCCGCTGTATCAGCTAGCGCCAGTTTAATTGTATGAGTGCCTGCGTCGAGCCCTTCAGCCGAAGCTGTAAAGACATCGGTGAATCCGTCATACTCGATATCAAATTGAGGATCGCTCGGATCGTTGTTGTTATATAAATTGGGGTTTGTAGCATTTGTGCCAATTGGATTACCACCATTGACATTGTTAATTGCCACTGGAGTGTTAGTTCCAGGGATGAGAGCAATATTTTCTCCGTCTAAGAAGAAAGCAAAGACATCGTTAAAAGAGCTATTGACAAACTCGTTGTATTCTTCAGACGCAAAAACGTACTCGAAGAAAAGATCTCCTCCCTCTGATTCAAAATCAAATTCCAGGACAACAGCATCATTGGTTCCTTGAGTAACTAAATCATCAAGATCTGCGTCTCCTGCAGTTCCATTGGGAGTACTTGTTTGATCAGAATCATTAGGCCCTACAGCAGCTGCTGCTTGACCACTGGTCATAATAATCCCAGTCTCAATGCCAATGGATGAGTCTCCATCTACAAAGGTTCCTGAAGCGCCTGCCGCTCCTGTATAATTAACGCTACCTGGAACTACATTAATCCCTTCACCGAGGATGGAATTTACCAGATCCTCACCATCATCATTGGGGGTAATTGTAATCGCTTGAGCTGAACTGGTGGCGATGCCCAATCCCAAAATGGTCATGGCACACATTTTTATTGATTTACGGACTGCTTTCATTCTCTGATCAGCAATCACAGATGTAGTTGGCACTTTTTTGAGCATTTTTTTTCCTGCAAAAAACGATGTAAATTGCTGACTATAATAACTTAGGATTTATCTTTTGGCAAGCTGTTTTGATTAATTTTTATTAAAAGAAAAACATAGATTTAGTTTAATCTTTCTAGCATAGCAAATTTGGGTAAAAATGTCATCAAAACTGGCAAGTGAAAAACCGAGGTTCTTTTCTGTCGAAAACCTCGGTTTTAAGGTTAAGCCGCGACCATACCACCAGCCGCTTGATAACGCGCTCTTGCCCGTTTTAGAGCTTGAGCTGCCAGAATTTGGGAGCGGCGATCGCCTGTTTGGCTTGCTGCATCAAAACTTTTTTGTGCTGAAAGAAACTCACTTTTTGCTGTTTCCTGATCGATCCTCTCACCCAGTTCTGCCGTATTAACCAGTACTTTCACCTCGTTATTTTCCACCTCAGCAAAACCCCCCATAACTGCGATCGCCACCCAATCTTTCCCTGGGCGTACTCGCATTACACCGATATCTAAAGCGGTCAATAGAGGAGCGTGCCCCGTCAGAATCCCTAGTTGTCCTGTCGTAGAAGGCAATATTAATTCTTCTACACTTTCATCCCAGACGGTTTTATCTGGAGTTATCACCCGCACAGTTAAAGTCATTAGTTTTTTTTTCTCCCGCTCAAAGGTTTGTCCTGGCGACTTAACGGCTCTACAAGTACGTTAGCCACACTTATGCCTAAGGCACTCCAGCTCTTCACAGTTACCAGTTCCCAACTCTCACTGCTCAGTGAATTTAGCCTTTTTTCATTTTTTCAGCTTTTGCCTTAGCTTCTTCGATGTCACCCACCAGATAGAATGCCTGTTCTGGCAAGTCATCCAATTCTCCTGAGAGAATCATTTGGAAACCCTTAATAGTTTGTTCCAAAGTCACATACTTCCCTGGAGATCCTGTAAATACTTCTGCTACAAAGAAAGGCTGAGACAAGAACCGCTCAATTTTGCGTGCCCGATCTACGATCAGACGGTCTTCTTCTGACAATTCATCTAGACCCAAAATAGCGATAATATCCTGAAGTTCTTTGTACCGCTGCAATGTTGACTGAACAGCACGGGCCGTGCCATAATGCTCTTCTCCTACAATACTTGGCTGCAACATAGTACTTGTAGAATCCAAAGGGTCAACGGCGGGATAAATCCCTTTAGATGCCAAACCTCGAGACAATACAGTTGTTCCATCCAAGTGAGCAAAGGTTGTTGCTGGAGCTGGGTCAGTCAAGTCGTCAGCAGGAACATATACAGCTTGAATTGAGGTAATCGAGCCTTCCTTCGTCGAAGTGATCCGCTCTTGTAAATCCCCCATATCTGTCCCCAGAGTTGGCTGATATCCCACCGCTGAAGGCATACGCCCCAGTAGCGCAGATACTTCAGACCCTGCTTGCACAAAGCGGAAAATATTATCAATAAACAGCAGTACATCCTGTTTATTCACATCGCGGAAATACTCAGCCATAGTCAGAGCAGATAGACCTACACGCATTCTTGCCCCAGGTGGCTCATTCATCTGACCGTAAACCAGAGCAATTTTCGACTCTTCGGGATTTTCCGAGTTAATCACCTTTGATTCAATCATTTCGTTGTAAAGGTCATTGCCCTCGCGGGTACGCTCCCCCACACCGCCAAACACGGACACCCCACCGTGTTGAATAGCGATGTTATTGATCAGTTCCATCATAATTACGGTTTTGCCCACACCAGCACCACCGAACAGACCTATTTTGCCCCCCTGACGATAGGGAGTTAAAAGGTCAATTACTTTGATGCCAGTTTCAAACACTTGCGGCTTGGTTACCAAGTCTGTGAATTTGGGAGCTAGACGGTGGATGGGTGAAGTTTCTGCACTGCTCACTGGGCCTTTTTCATCTACTGGTTCACCCAAAACGTTGAAAATCCGCCCCAGTGTGCATTTCCCTACAGGAACACTGATGGGTGCCCCTGTATCTACAACTTCCATTCCTCGAACCAATCCGTCTGTACTGCTCATTGCTACTCCACGTACCACATTGTCACCGAGTAGCTGCTGTACTTCGCAGGTGAGCTTAACCTTTTGTCCTGCTGAGTTTGTGCCTTCAATTTTCAGTGCATTGTAGATCCTCGGCAGTTTGCCTGCGGGAAATTCGGCATCCACTACCGGTCCGATTACTTGGAGAATTTTGCCTACGTTAGTTTTTTCTGTTGTCGCTACCATGTTTGTTTCTATCAATTAGCTCAGGAATTGTTAAGTTAATCTGAAATTTGCCACTCTCTAGATTATCACTAATCGCGCTCGATAATTGATAGTTGATAGTTGATGGTTGATAGTTGATGGTCATTATGAGCAATTAGCGAGCTTAGAGCGATTAGCCTTTCCCTGTCGAGATAGTGCGGACCAAAACGCCCCCTAGGTGAGCGATTAGTAAGGATAAACCTTAAATCTATCATTTCTGAGGAGCGATCGCTGCCTTCTTTAATATTTCGTTACAGATCGCATTGTTCCTTTACAGCCATTTACCAATATTTACCAATTTTTTTAATGAATATTTAAGATTTTTGACATTTTCGGCTCTCCAGACAATTTACGCTTATTGTGGAAATAAGCCAAAAGCTACTCAACCAATTTAGGGAGAGATGCTTGCTCGCGTTTTCAGTGCTAATTGAATTTGAAAACAAAATTAATACGAGAGACTGGCTCTGAAAATTGGTTGACAAAATAACTTAAGTATGGTAAAGAATTATGCCTAATTTTCTAATTTCTCTATTATTAACAACCCTTGTGAGCTTTCTTGCGCCAGTTTTATTGATAGGGTTGATTTTAGTCAGTTTGGCGGGAATAAGTTACATTCCTGGTTTTGCTGTTGCGGGGCAAACTGGTGTAAGCCAGATAGAAGGGTTTCTCGCTGTGTTTGGGAGTGGGTGTCCTGTGCAGGGTATTTTTACTATTGGTTTTACCTGTGCTGTTGTGGGGGCATTGTTCGATTTATACAACTTCTACCGTTATCAGTCTTTAAGAGGTGGTTTGAAATCTTTGGGTGAGGAAAGCTAGAATAGTACAAGTTCGGAAAAACTAGCTTGACTGAGGACGATTAATAATGTTTAAACAACTTTTCTCCCGACGGCGCTGGTTATATGGGCTGCTTGGTGTTGTTACGGCACTGTTTTTGCACTTGGGTAATCTCTCACCTATTTATAGTTTTTCCTGGGAAGAACTGATTTTGCGGGGAGTTCAGATTTTGCAGTTGTCGCATATTTCTGATGAACAGGAAGTTGGACTGGGGGAACAAATTAATCAGCAGTTACTTTCCGAGGGTGAGGTTCAGCTGGCTGATGATCCTCAGATTAATGCTTACCTGAAGGAAATTGGGCAAAAATTGGCTCAGAATAGCGATCGCCCTGAGCTTCCCTATACTTTTCAGGTAGTTGATGATGAGAGTATTAATGCTTTTGCCACGATGGGGGGTTTTGTCTATATCCACACTGGTTTGATGGTGGCGGCGGCTAATGAGGCTGAATTGGCAAGTGTGGTGGCTCACGAAATTGGCCATCTTGTTGCCCGTCATTCCTTGAAACAAATGCGCCAGCGGGCCCTCGCTGAGGGTTTGCTTTCTGCTGCCGGGCTTGATGAAAAGATAGCGGTTCAAATTGGTGTTGAATTGGCACTTCATCTCCCTCATAGTCGTGGTGCTGAGTTGGAAGCAGATCAACTTGGCTTGGCTAATTTACGACAAGCAGGTTATGCTCCCCTGGCGATGGTGACTTTCATGGAGAAACTTCAACAACAAGGGGGGTCTGCTCCTACTTTACTTAGCACACACCCTGCTACTTCAGACCGCATTGTGGCGCTGCAAGAACAAATTGACCCAAATACTGCTTATCTGGGTCAAGGTTTAAATGAACAAGCATATAAAAATCATATTCGCCCTTTGCTATAAACGTAAACGCCGCTTGCGCTTACTGCCTACTAATGATGGTTCTATTTTACTAATGGCTTCTGTGAGGGACATTTTTCTTAGATTACCTTCGTAACTATTGACTTGATAAACTTGATTTTCATTCAGTTCGAGGGCGGTTAACCAGCCACTGCTTTTGTGATAGACTCCTGTATCAATGCCGAGCCATCCATTCCCAGAGGCGATTTTTCCTGGTTTTACTCCTGGTAAAGTAAAGCTAATTGTGTGACCTGTGATAATTAGCTTTTCGGGAAAATAAGGTTTTTTCATGCTGTGAAATTCATCTCTAATCCAACAAAATTGTTCTGATGTTTGTTTTTCAATGGGAAAATCTGGATGAATACCTGCATGGACTAACCACACATCTCCTAAGTCTAGGTAAATTGGTAGTGTTTGCATCCAGTCGATATGGGCTTGGGGGATTTTTCCTTCATAGCTGGTGATGGTGGCATGACCACCATTGTAGAGCCATATTTGAAACATTTCTGGTACTATATCTCCATTTCCCAAAACATCCAGTAACATTTCTTCGTGGTTGCCACGAAGACATTTATAGTTATTGCCCATGACAAAACTTACTACCTGGGCGCTTTGTGGCCCTCGATCAATTAAGTCTCCCAAAAAATAAATTTCGTCATCGCTGCCCGGGGCGATCGCGCTTAACAATTTCATCAGAGCATCGTAGTGACCATGTACGTCACCTATCACTATTCGGCGATTCGTCATTTTTATTGTTTTTTTAAGCTGAATACTAAGAAATCATACTGGTTAAATTCACGCACAAAGTCTCCCATAAATAGCATTTATGCTTAGTATTTGCAAATTTTTTCTTTGATAATTGGTTTTCAGAGATACTATTCTAGTATAAGTTAAAAAATTAATTGGTTTTCATTTTGCCACTTAAATCTGTGTTTTGTCAAAAACTGTTCTGGGCTAACCCCTACTTTCTTAGACTAAGATAGACATTAGTGGTCAAATGTCTAAGAAAAAAGAAATATACGAGAACAAAGGAATTTGCTCGAAAATTGGGGATATCAACAAAAACCGTGCTGGGATAAGTCTGGCAAATTGGTGGCAAGAAGGACACTTAGCAATCCTCGGTATTATACCGAGGATGATCTTAGAGTGGCGAAAGGATTGCAGAATCAGCAAACAAAAAGAAAAACTGTAATTTATTGTCGCGTTTCTTCTAAAAAACAAAAAACAGAACTAGAAAATCAAAAACACGCGCTAATTGAATTTTGTGATTCC
>JADQBC010000021.1 GCA_016903655.1 Gomphosphaeria aponina SAG 52.96 = DSM 107014 | reverse complement strand
AAAAAGCTATTGATAAACTTAAAGAAGCGATTGAATCTTTTTTAGAAGTTAATGAGAGTGAAGAGAATATTTATTCTAGTCCTATTTGTATTGATGAACTCCACGAATTTTTAACTAGAGTCTAAATCTCCTGAAATTTACTTTCCTCAGAAAAGTTTATGCCTAAAAATATTCCTGCTCTCAAACATAAAAAATTAATTAAAATTTTAGAAAAAGGAGATCATTGTTTATATCTTCGAGAAATTGATAATCAACGTCGTATTCCATTGATATGGGAGCTAAAGAAATATCACCTGCTTATGTTTGACGAATTTTGAGATTTTTGAAGTAAATTATCCACTATTTTAACTACCATAGGTCGAAAAATGCCAGCCAAAGATATTTACCATGATGCGGTTAAAAATGCTTTAATTAAGGATGGGTGGAGGATTACTGCTGATCCTTATTTTCTGCGATACGAAGAGTCTGAAATATATGCTGATTTACTAGCAGAAAAAGCATTATTAGTAGAAAAACAAAATAGAACAATTGTCATTGAAATCAAAAGTTTTATTAATCCTTCACCCATGAGAGATTTTGAAAATGCTCTCGGTCAATATATTTTATATCGTGATATTTTAGCATTGAATAATCACAAATATGAGCTTTATTTGGCTATTAGAGATACAATATTTGAGACATTTTTTCAAAGGAAATCAATCAAAACAATTACTCAACGCCATCAAATCAACTTGATTATTTTTAATAACGAACGGGAGGAAATAACATTATGGATAAAATCATAAAGTATAGAGAATCAATTAAAAAGATACTTACCGAATACGATCAATTAGTTCATAATTCACCCGATTATAATTCTGAAACTTGTTTAGTATTTGATGAAAATCATGACCATTATTTGTGGTTAACTGTTGATTGGCAAGGAAGTAATCGTCAAAAATATACTCATGTTCATATTCGCCTTAAAAATGAGAAAATTTATATTGAGGAAGATTGGACAGAAGAAGGTATGGCTAATGAATTATTAAGGGAAGGTGTACCAAAAGAAGATATTGTGTTAGCTTTTCATCCACCAGATGTGAGGAAATATACTGAATTTGCGATCGCTTAAATAACCAACAATTTTGATAACATTTTATTGGCGATTGAGCATTGATTATCTAATCTTCAAAAGAGGCGATCGCTGATAATAAATCCATCATTTAAATTACCATAAGCAGGAGAATGCCAGCAAAAGATATTTATCATGAAGCAGTGAAAAATGCGTTAATTAAGGATGGTTGGGTCATTTTGGCCGCTCCTTACAAAATTAAATATAAAGATGCTGAATTGTTTGCTGATTTAGCTGTAGAAAAACCTATGGCTGCTGAACACAATGGACTTAAAATTGTGTTAATGTAAACTACATTATCTATCAATTTCTAAATTAGAGATATTTGGCAAAAAAGACAGCTAAATCAGGAGAAATTTTGATGATTAGACAGTATTCTCAAGAAGACTTATCACAGATTGCCGATTTAGTTGAATGTTTTGCGAATGAATCTGGTTGTTTTGAAATTGTTGGCGGTTTTTCTCGTTCACATTTTCTGGACACGTTATTTTCTTGTGAAGGCTTTTTGCGAATATGGGTGAGAGATTGTGATGACATGATTGTTTCTGCTCTCGCAATGGTAAAGAATATTAATCCCTATAGTGGGAAAAGCAATTGACTGATTCCGATAACTTAATTAATTAAAAAGGAGTAGATGAATTTATGACTCTTCCCGTATTTGAACTCGTAACTGGCACGGACAACCCCTTTAATGATATAGATGTTAGTCTGGCTGCAGCACCTGTTTTTGTAGACCTAGACAACGATGAGGATAAAGATTTAGTAATTGGCGATTACGAAGGTTACTTGTATTATTACCTCAACGATAATGGTAACTGGGTTCAACAAACAGGAACCAATAACCCTTTTGATGGCTTTCGTAAAGGTGGTTATTTAGCACCTGCTTTTATAGACGTTGAAGGAGATGGCGATCAAGATTTACTAGCTGGTGACTATTCGGGTAACATTACATTTCTCCTCAACGAAAACGGTAATTTTGTTGAAAAGACAGGCTCTGATAATCCTTTCGATAGTATTGATTTTGTATATGAGTATCCAAATCCTACTTTTTCTGATGTATAGCAGAAGGCAGAAGGCAGAGGGCAGAAGGCAGAAGGAAAACCCTTACTATTATTAAGTTTTAGATTTTGATAATGTCCTAACTATTCCCATCTTTGCTATAGATGAGGATAACGACCAAGACCTAATTATTGGTGAAAGATTTGGTACTATCAACCTATATCGCAACGATAACGGTCAGTTTGTTGAAGTAACAGGGGAGGATAATCCCTTTAATAACATTAATGACCAAAATCACAGGGACAGTATAGGGCGATATTTTCCATCACCTGTTTTTATGGATATGGATGAAGATGGCGATCAAGATTTACTTGTAGGAAATCATATTGGAGACGTTTTTTACTATCCCACATTCCGCACGTCCTGTTTGTATTTATCTAATAAAACAAACAGGACGTGCGGAATGTGGGTTACATATGAGGAAATAAAAAATGAATTGGGAAAAAAGAATTATTGTAGAGCCAGAAATATTAGTAGGAAAACCCACGATCAAGGGAACTCGCTTATCAGGAGAATTTATCATTTTCAGTAATTAGTGAATTGGAAAAAAACATAGGACAACTTCAACTTTATCAATGGGCTTTAGAAGCACAAGAATCTGAGGGAAAACTTTTTCTAGGAATTATTAATTATGTTTTATTTTTAAAATAAAACAATTTATTTAATTAAAGCAGAAATTGCTCCAGAAGATATTATTACAGAAGTTGATAAGGATGATCGCTTTGAGGAGTTGGGAGGGGTGATACCTACGGTAAACTTCGCGCTTCGGTTTTTTTTTTGGGTTTGGAAGGGCGAAGCTTATAACACTGCTTCCCGCTAGGGTTTTTATAGGGTTAGAAGTGTGATAGAGGTTATTTAAGTTGATTAAATTCCTCTTCTGTAATTCCCAATTGACTCAAAATTTCTTTGAATAACCAACCGCCGATTTCTGCATTACCATGAATTGGGATTGTTGTTGCTCTTCCATCAGGATGTTGCCAACGGGCATGACTTCCTTTTTGACGAACTTTTTCAAAGCCTAATTTCTTAGCTACTTTTTCCAAAGTTTTTGCTTTACTAGGCATACTAGGCAACCATTATTTCAACGTTATTGGGTAAAATCTTCCCTTCTTCGAGATATTCTTCTTTAATCATTTCAAAAACATTATTCAACTCTAATCTTGCTTCCTCTTCTGTTTTACCCCAAGCATGACAACCTTTAATAGCAGGAACATAAGCAACAAAAGTCTTGTTGTCATCAGGTTTAACAACAATTGTATAATCAGTTAATGACTTCATGATTTTTGATGGTTAATTTTACGTTAAATATCATAACAAAATTATTATAGCGAGGAAAGGAAAGGTTAGGAAATGGACAATAGGCGCCCATTCCCTTGTCTGTCATTAATTTTATGTTTATTTATTGTTGTACGCCTTAAACTTTTTTATCACATATTGAGTTATTTGATTCATTTTTAGTTATTATTAAGAAGCCCAACAAGTGCGATCGGGAAAATTACCAGATTTCCAATGTTGACGTAATTTAATCCCCGCTCTAGCTAAAAGATGTTGAGAATTTTCACTATTAATCGGTTCAATTTCTCTGATTATTCCATTGTGTTTATCAAGATGAATTTTTCCTAAATGTTCAGAGTCACTACCAAAATTATAAGTAACACCTTGCTCATCTTCATTTAGTTTAATTAACATTACATAAAAAGCCATAAAATATTCCTCCCGATAAATTTAAACTAATAGTTATCAAGTGTGCGTATTTTAGCTGATGAAAATTTTCCTGGAGATTTGTAGAATCCCTAGGACAACAAGGGTATGATGTGCTTTGGATTAGAACTAATGCTCCAGGTAGTAGTGACAGGGCGATTTTAGCACGCGCTCAAGTTGAAAAGCGTCGCCTAACCCAAGCTACAAGAGTTTTTAAAATCAACAAAAGCAACGATTATTTATTTTTTAGAAACTGCACATTATTCTGCATTTCTTCAGCAGATTTAGTTATAAGTAACTCAAGTATTTGTCGTAATTGTTCACCAATAGAATAACTTTGTTGAGGTGCAAGAATAATTCCTGCATGAATTTTTCCCTCGGTTAAATACCTGGTGTGTAAAAGGTAAAAATCTCCTCGATTAAAAGTATAAATAATCCTTCCTTGGCTGGTGGCGTAGTCAAGTTGCTCTGGATCACTACGTCCTAACATTCCTGCATCTGCTGCTGTGATCGCATCAACTCCTCGGGAGCGCAAAGCTGCCAAAAGAGCTTGATCCATTGAGTCTTCCTCAGGTATAAAGCAAGCATATTATTGATTCAACTTGGACTGAAGCCATTCTTTTTCAAACTTTTTAGCATCAGCTTCTTGATTTACTAAATCTGTTTCTATCTCTTCTTTATTTGCATGATAATAAGTTAGAGCTGCATAAACTTTAGCTAAGTCTAACTTAGGATGTCCAATTCTGTTGAGAATTTCCTTGGGAGTTAGCCCTAGTTTGTACCAAGAAACAATGCGATTTACAGTTAAACCTGTGCCTGAAATTATAGGTCTTCCGCCCCTAATTTTAGGAGAACGAGTTATAAGAGTACCTATTTCAATGTTAGTTGTAGTCATATAAGTATTACTTTTAATGGGTTTCTACTAATTACAATTATTATAGAAGAGCGATCGCTTTGCGGCGGCCTAAAAACCTCAAAACCTTTTCACCAGAAACTCTCTTTTCTCGAAAATTTCAGTATAAAACTGTTCCAATCAGGTAAGATTTTGAGTAAGAGTATAACGTTCTAAAACCCGTTGGCGAGCTTTTTCCCCTAACAAGCGAGTCATTTCTGGGCGAGCGCGAAACAAAGGGAGGAGAGTTTTTAATTGAGTTGTTACCCCCTGAGTATTAAGCACTACTCCAGCGCCACCCTCTAACACTTCCCCATCTGCGACGTTTCTCCTTGTTGTGCCGGGCTTGAGCCAACAAAAACTTTGAATTTGGGAAATGTTCACAGTCAATCTATTGTAGAGATTGCTGAGAGTATGAATAACTCTCTTTTACTTCGTTTTTTAGTTTTTTGGCGTTGCGTTTTTTGAGTTATGAATTATATTTTTACAAAAACTACTAACCAAACTAAAATCCTCTCCCCACTCCAAACGAAGCAACTCCGCTACTTTAAGGTTTCATGCTTCAATTCAGCAACGCCAGTTTTTTCTGGTACTGGTTCTCTTGTTCCTATATTGGAAGATGTAGGCTTTGAAATTGGTAGAGATTTTGCCAGTTTATGTGATTTGTGCTGGAGCATTTTTTCAGATGAGGAGAAAACTCAAACCATAAAAGATTATTTTGAGAAAATTCAACTATTTCTACAGGACTACCAGAGTGGGAACGCCTTTCATCCTCCTGAAACTCGTAAGTTTACTGAATTGGCGATCGCTTAAATAACCAATGTCAAAAAAATCTTAACAGAATATGATGAAATAACAGGTCAAACTCCTAATATTTCTGGTTATGAAAGGTGCCTTAGGGCACTCGTGTTCAATCTCTTTTCCCAACGCCCCCTAGGTGAGCTACTGATTAGGGACTAATGACTAATGAGTCGCAGGGCTGTGATTATTTGTGAATTTGCAGCGGGAAAGGTGAAATCTTCTATTTCTCTGAGAGTTACCCAGCGAACCTCTTGGCATTCAATGGTTTGAGGTTCACCTCCTAAATAGCGGCAATGATGGACAATTAGGGTAACGTAGAATTGTGTGTATTCGTGATTGATAGTAATCAGTTCTTCCCCTACTTCTATTTCAATCCCTAATTCTTCTAAAATTTCTCGTTTAATACATTCTTTCACAGTTTCATTTGGCTCAATTTTGCCTCCTGGAAACTCCCATAACCCCCCCATTAAACCCTCAGCCAGTCGGCGATCAATTAAAATTTCTCCTACATCGTTGCGGATCACAGCCACGCCTACTTTTTTATGGGGGAGGTTGGCATATTTACTCATACAAACCTCTGTGTTCAACATTCCTCAATCAATCTTTGCGTTACTGGGTTAGCTTTTCTGGGGTGAATCTGCCCAGCAACGCTCAGGATAGCATGGTGAAATCCCCTTAACGCTCTTCCGAAGAGCTGTCAACCGAGCGTAAAGACTGCTCAAATTTCATGCGCTGCTCGGCGTTGCGCAAAAAATAACCACTCATCATGGCACTGGCTAGCAACCTGCCGAGATGCTCCCGACTGGTGTTGACCGTTACGCCAAAGTGTTCTGAAGGTAAATTGCCCAACAAGCCAATTATATTGCGCTCCATAACTTGGAACACTTCACTGGACTGGGGTTTAGAAAGGTTGGCAATGGTTTCTGGCGTTAGAGACTGGACATATTGCCACAACCCATCTCCCGATTCACCATTACCCCCAAAAAGGTCTTGGGAACGATTTTGTTCGTTATTCACTGTCATTTCCTCCTATTTTTCCCTCTTTAAATCGCTTCTGTATTATGTTGATTTGAGCAATTACTACTTTTGCCGATCAGGGAGAGGGCTGGTTTTTACTTTCTTATATGGGCTATCATAAACCAATCTTTATCTATATTATGTGTAACCATTTTAGCTTTTCTCTGCTCATCGGCAGAACCGAACTTTTGGGTTCGCATTCGCCGATCGCTTGCTTGCTAAATTAACTAGCAACGTATTCACGGATATATTCTCTCCGTTTACGCAGTTTGGCTAGTGCCTCTCGTTCAATTTGTCTCACTCGCTCCCGACTCATATTCAAACAAATGCCAATTTTGGTTAGGGTTAAGGGTTTCCCATCTTTTAAGCCAAATCGCAGTGTTAGTACGTCTTGTTGTAAGGATGTTAACTCCCCCATGAGTTTTTCTAAATCTCCTTGCAGTGAGGAATGAGTAGCATAATCTTCTGGTGACTCTCCTTCGTCTTGTAAGAGTTCACTTAGTTCTGTATCGTTATTGTCTCCTACGCGCATATCTAAGGAGATTGGTTGACGTGATCTTTCTAAATAGTCTCTTACTTGTTTGGGGGTTAAATTTAGTTCCTCAGCCAGTTCAGCTACACTGGCTGTTCTTCCGTTTCTCTGGGCGATTTCCCTTTGGGCTTTTTTGATTTTATTCAGTTTTTCTGTTATATGAATTGGCAGGCGAATAGTTCTACTTTTCTCTGCTATGGCACGGGTAATGGCTTGACGAATCCACCAGTAAGCATAGGTTGAGAACCGATATCCTTTGGTTGGGTCGAATTTTTCTACCCCACGCTGCATTCCTATTGTACCTTCTTGGATTAAATCCAATAAGTCCATGTTCCGTTTCAGGTATTTTTTGGCAATGGATACCACTAACCGTAAATTCGCCTCAATCATTTTCTTTTTGGCCGCTTCTGCTGCTGCAATACAGTTACGCAATTCTGCTTTTGTAAGGGACGCTGCTTTTGCCCACTGAGCTTCTGTAGGCTCAATTCCTTGCTCTTCTCTTAAGGATTCTTTGATTTTTTCTAATTCGATTAACCGCTGTACCCGCTTAGATAAAACTATTTCTTCTTCGTGAGTTAATAGGGGAACGCGACCTATTTCTCGCAAATAAGACCGAACTGAGTCACTTGTTTTTGGAGCAAATTTCATATTGTCGAGTCCTTTAAGCTTTTTTTACTTTTAATAATTCTGCGGAAGCTGGGATACAAATCTGTCTGCTAGTAACAGTTCAGGAGGCAAATGCTTTCATGGTATTTTTTTATCCTTGCTCAGGTTTGGGGGGTTTTTCCCTGCAAGCTCCTCTCTCGCCAGTAAAATCCATGTTAATTTATAAAACTTTTGCATTACTTAATGATTGCTAACTTTCGTGAATGAGTGAGTGAGTGTCTCTCAATTCCCTCCTTTACAATTCTACATTATTTGATTAAGTTTTGTAAACCTCCTGGGCTCTGGTGGAACCAGGAGGTGTGGGTAAATGCAGCAACCAACAGGACTCTCTGGGGGGATACTGAACAGGGCGATCGCTAGCTCAACTCCACACAGAAAATCTCTTCTGCGAGAGCTTGAGTATTTTTTCTGTGGTCTTGTTACTACCTTGATTACGGGCTGGAAAATTAAGTTATACCAAAGTTATACATTAAACAAACGTGAAAATATACATTCACGGGGTTATACTTAGGTAAAGGCAAGGGAAAAAGCAATTTTGCCGATCTTGCTTAAGAAAAACTCCCCCAGTATTTTCTGGAAAGGAGCACTAAATATCGTAAAATCACTTATAATTAAGTTAAAGGACTAAAGAGAAAAAACCATGAAAAAAACTATGAAGCAAGTAGGACTTAGTTTGGCAGTACTAACAGCAGTACTAACACCAGGTGCGGCAAGAGCGGCAAGTATTAAAGTTGTAGATTGGAATACTGCTAACTGGACAGGAGGAGGTCTCAACCAAACAGTCAACACGGGGTTCGGCAATATTGGGTTCAATTTCAGTGGAGATACCAGCAGGTTGGCTAGCTTCGGTAGTAGTGGTAGAACACCAGTCGTAAACACTACATTAAACGGCAGTTCAAGCACCGAAAAAACTCTCCACCTCCAGTTGGATCCAACTACGGCAAACCAGTCCGTAACCATGACGACTACCCTGGACAGAGCATTAGAGGGATTGAATTTTACACTTTACGACATTGATAAGTCAGATGATAACTCTACGAGCAAGGGGAGCTGGAATGACCTGGTGGAGATTAAGGGTTTTCTCAATGGCCAATTGGTGAACGCAAACTTTAATGTTCTAGATCCAAATAATGTAGTAAAAAGTGGCAGTACACTAAACGGGATCAAGTCTGTGGGCAATGATGCGGATGGAGGAAACGTTAAGGTTGGTTTTGGCGGAGCGATCGATAGCTTTCAACTGACTTTCAAGCAAGAGGCCAATTTGGTAAACGATGACCCAGGTAGTCACGGGATTGGGATTGGTAGTTTTGCTGTTCCTGAACCGATGACTATGGGTGGTACTATGCTAGCTTTAGGTTTGGGGAGCTATTTCAAGAAAAAAGTGGGCAAGAATGCTTAAAAATTATGAGATATACGGCGGGTTTTGATAGTCAGGTTATCCCTAAACCAGCCCCGACAAATGGTGAATTAAAAATAAATTTAGAATATTGGGGTGGGTGATGGTAACGCTAACTCACCTTACAACTATTGGAAGGGTGCGTTCTGTAGGCGCCCTGTTTTTAATTATATTAAATAGAGATAATTTTTATGTCCCAGACAGTGTGGATCGCAAGACACGGAAACCGCCTGGATTTTGTTAACCCAGAATGGTTTAGTACGGCAGAACGTCCCTATGATCCGCCTTTGTCAGCAGATGGTGTGCTCCAAGGGAGGGAATTGGGAAAACGTCTGCAATCGGAAAATATTACTCATATTTTCTCTTCTCCTTTCCTCCGCGCTATTCAAACTGCTAATGAGGTGGCAGAGGTTTTGGATTTACCTATTAAAATAGAGGCGGGTTTGAGTGAATGGCTGAATTGTGATTGGATGGGTGCTATGCCAGCAACTTGTCCGAGAGAAATTTTACAAGCAGAATATCCCCGCATTGACTGGGGTTATGGTTCCCGTATTTTCCCTCAATACCCAGAAAGTGAGGAAATGATGTTGAAACGCACGGGGGAAACGGTAAAAATACTTGTAAAAGAGTTTACTGAGGATATTTTGTTGGTGGGTCACGGTGCATCTGTGGTTGGGACTACGAGAGGGTTGGTGCTCGGGACTCCGATAATTAATGCTTCTCTTTGTTGTTTGGTGAAGGTGGTGCGCAATGGTAATTTATGGGAAATGTTGCTGAATGGTGATACTTCCCATTTGACTCGAGTTGAAAATTTGGTTAGGTTTAATTGAATTGGCTTGGTGCTTTGATGAAAGAGTACCATAAAATTGATGTGGGGTTTGGGAATCAAACCTCTAAGATAAAATAATTGTTAACAATGCCAATGTGAATTAGCCTATTTAATTATGTTAAATCAAGAACATCTTCGTTCTATTTTACTCAAACTTGATGGTTTAAGCTATAAGGCTTATCACGATATTCACGGTAGCTATGACTTCGGTGATTTTACTCTGATTATTGACCATGTACAAGCTGATCCTTTTGCTACACCGAGTAAGTTGCGGGTGAAAGTACCCCAGTCTGTGGCAGGTTTTCCTCCGAGTTTGTATCAGAATAAAATTAGGGAAGTTGCTTTGAGAGATTATTTGACTCGTCAGTTTTATAAGGTAGCTCAGGAAGTTAGTAGCGATCGCGGGACGGGAAAAAGTGGCTTGATAGCGATCGCTTCTGTGGGTCAAGAAGTTCTCCCGCGTAGTGCGGTTGGGGTTGATGATCATTGTGTGGAGGTGCGTTTTTTGGTGGGACTGCCTGCGGGGGGACGACGCATTTTTGGCCGTCAAGGGGCAGCAATGCTTTGTGAGGATATTCCTCACATTGTTGAGCGAGCAATTAATTACGCTGCTCTCAATAAAATGGCAATTAAACAACAGGTGGAAACTGTTGAAGATGCTGAAATGTTGAGACAAAAATTAAGGGAAAAAAATTTAGTGGCTTTTGTGGCTAATGGTGCTATTTTACCCCGTAGAAGTGGGGTTGATCCTCGTCCTCTATTAAATGATGTTGTCCCTTTTCAAGCTCCTAAATCTTTGGAAGTTGAGTTAAATTTGCCTAATTATGGTTTAATTAAAGGCATGGGGATTCCATCAGGAATTACTTTGATTGTTGGGGGTGGTTATCATGGAAAGTCAACTTTACTTAGAGCTTTGGAGTTGGGGGTTTATAATCATGTTCCTGGGGATGGTCGGGAATTTGTGGTGACAATACCTAGTGCTGTGAAAATTAGGGCTGAAGATGGGAGAAGTGTTTGTGGGGTGAATATTTCTCCTTTTATTAATCAGTTACCTCAAGGTCGTTCTACTACTAATTTTTCGACAACTAATGGGAGTGGGAGTACTTCGCAAGCGGCTAATATTATTGAAGCTTTGGAAGTGGGAAGTGAGTTATTATTATTAGATGAGGATACGGCGGCGACTAATTTTATGATTCGTGATCGCCGTATGCAACAGTTAATTAGTAAGGAAAAAGAACCCATTACTCCTTTTTTGGATAAGGTACAACAACTCTATTTAGATTATGGGGTTTCTACTATTTTAGTTATGGGGGGCAGTGGGGATTATTTTGATGTGGCTGATACGGTGATTGCCATGGATAATTTTCAACCAGAGGATGTGACGGCAAAAGCTAAGGAAATTGCTCAAAAATATGTCACGGAAAGAAGTGCTGAAGGGGGGATAAACTTTGGTAAGCTTACATTAAGAATACCTTTGCCTGAAAGTATTGATCCGAGTCGGGGAAGA
This sequence comes from Gomphosphaeria aponina SAG 52.96 = DSM 107014, assembly GCA_016903655.1. Taxonomy (GTDB): domain Bacteria; phylum Cyanobacteriota; class Cyanobacteriia; order Cyanobacteriales; family Gomphosphaeriaceae; genus Gomphosphaeria; species Gomphosphaeria aponina. Next base: position 26,898 of record JADQBC010000021.1, on the reverse strand, counting down.
AGGGCGGTAAAATTGAAAGTAAGGGATGTGGATGAGGTGAGTTTTGGGAGTGAAGATATTGATTTAGCTGCAGTAGAACAGATAGTGGATGGGGGACAGTTAAGGGCGATCGCTCAAGCTCTTGTTTATGCTAAGAAAAAATATCTGGAGCAAAAACGCACTATTCCTGAAATTATTGACCTGGTTATTGCTGATATTGAATCAGAAGGTTTGGATGTTTTGACAGAGTTTCCCCAGGGTGATTTAGCTTTTTTCCGTCGCTTTGAATTTGCAGCAGCTTTTAATCGTCTTCGCAGTTTAAAAGTGCTTGAATAAGAGGAGAAAATCATGGAATTATTGCTAGAACAAATTGTGGTTAATCCTGGGCAACAATTACTGTTGAAAGATATAAGTTGGCAACAATTTGAAGCTATATTGGCTGAGTTGGGAGAAAGTAGAGGGGCTAGATTATCTTATAGTCATGGAGTGGTAGAAATTATGGTTCCTTTACCAGAACATGAGAAAGATAAAGAATTTATTGGTGATCTAGTAAAGATATTATTAGATGAACTGCAAATAGATTTTGAACCTTTGGGTTCGACAACTTTGAAAAATGAAAGCATGATTCAAGCAGTAGAACCTGATGCTTGTTTTTATATTCAAAATCAGGAGCTAGTAATCGGGAAAAATCCGTTAGATTTAAGTAAAGATCCACCGCCAGATTTAGCGATAGAAATAGATATTACTTCCCGCACTCAGTTAGATAATTATCGTTTATTAGGAGTTCCTGAACTTTGGCGCTACACTGGGAAAGGTCTTCAAATTTATCTACTGCAAACAGGAGAATATAGATCAAGTAAAATTAGTCCCAATTTTCCAGGAATACCTATAATTGAATTGGTTAATCGGTATGTTAAGCAGTGTATAAATGAAGGGAGAAGTAGGGCAATAAGAGAGTTTAAAAGTTGGGTCAAGGAAAATGGCGTTGCTAAATGAAATACTTTATGATAAGGATTTCGGACTATGATTAGAACAAACAATTAATCAAATAAGCGCTAGAGAATTTGAGTTATAAATAGATAAGCAAAATTATTTACACAATTTTTGTAGGGGCGGGTTTAGCCTTGATCTTTGCAATCGCAACGTGATCTTTAAATCAAAACCCGCCCGAACCTGCGGTAATTAATTTTGTGCGACCACTTATAGCAAAGAGGGGAATAGTATTGACATTATCAAAATCTAAAACTTAATAATAGTAAGGGTTTTCCTTCTGCCTTCTGCCCTGGAGCCGATCGCGCTTCTGCTATAGCAAGGGATTGACAAGGGGTTTTTGAGTCTCAAACCAGAATTTTTGGGTAATTGTCCTCCAGCTAGGAGATTAAAAATGACTACACTGTATGAGCAAGATTTCGGACTATGGTTAGAACAAACAATTAACAAAATACGCGCTCGGGAATTTGAGTTAGTTGACTGGGAAAATTTACTGGAGGAATTAGAAGATTTGGGGAAGTCAGAAAAAAGAGCTCTAGTAAGTAATCTTGTTGTTTTAATTGCCCATTTACTGAAACTCCAAGTTCAACAGGATGCACCAGAATCCATGAAAAAAGGATGGCGTGATTCAGTTGTAGAACATCGAGAAAGAGTATTAATTGATTTGCATAAAATCCCTTCCCTGAAATCCTATCTGAGTGAAGCTATTCAAGAAGCCTATCCTTCTGCTAGAAAGGTGGCAATTAAACAAGGACAAGGTAAAGCTGTGGGCAAACCCTATGTATTTGAGTATCCAGAAACTTGTCCTTTTCGGATAGAAGAAGTGCTAGATGAAGATTTTTACGGTTAAGTACTTGAAATAGCCCATTTACTGATAAAACTCTCAATCATTTCTGGGGTATAAAAATGTTGACAGTATTGGGAGGAGTAAATTTTTTCGAGGACGGGGACAGGAAATTTTAATTGTGTGATTATTTGGTTATATACTGTTCCATAATCTTTACTCTCGGAGGTATTTTGTTTGATAATTTTAAGCTGATTGGGTAGGTGCAAAAAATCGGCAATGACTTGACTCCAGATTTGGCTATTTTCTAATGTGAGAATCAAAATTTCGAGTTTTTTTTCTTGAATAATTCCATAGCCATTCTCTGGGTTAAATTGATGGTGATATACATCTATTCCCAACCCTTGCTTAAACTCGTGCTCAAACCAGTTTGATGCTTTCAATTTTTCATTGACTACTACATTTGTCAGATATTTTTGAGTTTCTTTAACTTTACAAGTGCCATCTGAGTTGATTAAATTAGGAAAATAAACTTTCATTGTCTGAAAGACTGATGATATACATTGACTTATAGGTTCGCGAACTACAGTAATCACTTTCAGATGGGGATTTTCCTGGGTATCTAGATATGCTCTCAATTCTTTTCCATGTTTTAATTGGACTGTGAGCGGGAGATTTTTCTCGGTGCGATTGTTGATGGCTATTTCAATATTTTTTGCCCCTAAAACATGGACGTGATAGATAGGTAAATCCTGGGAATTTTGAGTAACAAAATTATCCATTCCAAGCGATCGCCAGATTGTTTGTGACCCCACTTTTCCCATTTGATAAATAGCAATGGGACATTTTTCTAAAATCCCCTTCCCACTGATCTCATAATTATATTTCACCAAAACATCTTCTAAACATTCATTGAGCTTAACAATGGTACTAGGTTTAAGTTTGGCTTGATAATCACCTGGAGTTACTTTCCTAATATGAGCGGCGGGGTTTTCTGTTTCTGGAAAAACATCATGTCTTTTAGCTATTTCCTGAATTTTACTTAACTCTAAATTCAACCCCAAAAACGCCAAAATCTCCTTAATCCACTGAACCTTATCAAAAACCACATCTTCATAGCGAAAAACCTTTAAATTCTCATCTGCTATTTTAGCATAATTTTTAATGCGCCAACCCAACTTAGGAGCTTCTTCCAGGGCAAAATCATCTATGGTTATTTCTTGCAGTTGCCTTCTTTTTGCCAAAAGTTTATCACCCACATCTCCTTGAGGAATGGCATGACTTTTTTTCAAAGAAAAGTAATGAGATACGAGAATATCTCGCGGATCGCGCATGAGTAAAAACTTCTTAAACCCACTCAAATCCAACTCTTTCAAATAAGGAGGCAGATACCGAGAACCATAAAAGCAATAACCTACCTGGGTAAAAATTTCGCAAATTCTTTTGTCAAAAGCACTCTCTTCTACCCCTTGATTAAATGAAGTTTTTGCCACACTAATCATGGGAATTTTCAAGTTGGCACATAGCTCCTCAAAAACATTATCCTGCATGACACTCCCAGATTTATGTAAAGCAAAGACAAAAAAACTCGGCATATTCGCGGGAGGAGGAACTTCAAGATAAACCTGTTGATTGTTCTGGGTGTAGATAATTTTTTTCATTAATTATTATTCCTGCACTTTGAGAATAATCTCTTTAACTAATAAGCTGGCTAATCTTAAATCATCAGGTGCTAGCTGCTTCACCCCTGGGGTTTCAATTTCGATCATTAAACCTGTGCGGGAATTTTGACCTGGCATTATTCCCGCAAAAATCCAGAAACCATTGTGCATACTTTTCACCGAACCTTCGAGCTCTTTTCCATTTACTTTTACTCCCATTTCCTTAATAAACTGAGGATCTGAAGCAGTTATTCCTAAGATTTTCAGCTGGACATTTTTGGCAGTAGTAATCCCATCAACCATTATACTGCCTTGCTGTTTCATCCAACGAACTTGAGTCCCATTGAAATTCTCCGCAGGAAACCAACCAGTGCCTTGAATATTCCCATCCATTGAGATAGATAACTCATCCAAAACTCTGGGACTTTTTGGTGTCCAAGATGTTGCTGCTACTGCATTTTCCTCATTAGCTTGTTCCTCAACCAGGGTCATTCTTTCCAACATAATTGCTAAAGGTTTTTGCTCTTGATACTCAATATATTTATCTGCTTTGATTACCAAAATATTCAAACCCTTAGCTAAAGATATGGGTACTGTAAAAACATTGGGTTTATCGATGGTACAGTTCGGCACCAACCCGCGCAAAAGTACTTTTTCATCATGCCATATTTCCAAGAACTGTTCCTGAGACATATTCCGACAAGAAATCACAAGCTGACCTTTTTTCTCTTCATCAGCAACAATTGCGAATTTGCCGCCGAGTCCTAATAACCACTGAGTGGGAGATAAAATTCCTAAATCGGGGTAAGGTGGTTCTAATTCCCCAAAACCTTCTAGGGTATAACCTTTAATGCCCCTGCCCTCAATGACAGTGGTTTTATTTTTTGTTTCTTGCCCGACAATTATCTTTTTATTTTTAACTTCAGGTAAAATTGGCCTAAATTTACTAGCAGGAATCAGTCGCAATTTATCGAGCAAACCACTTTTATCTAAGGCTACCAGACAACTTTGATAACTGGATTGCAAGCTAAACTTGTTAGCAATATAAATGGGTGCTGTACGGCTCAAAAGTTCTAATTTGTCCCGATTCTGATATAAATCCATGATCACTTTTGCCAAGGCTGCGGGGGTTTTTTCTGCGACTATTTGCCCTGTTATGCCATTAGCGATTGCTTCTGTTACTCCCCCCACTGCATACCCAATGGCTGGTGTACCACAAGCCGCTGCTTCGATAAAAGTCTGACCAAATGCTTCTTCAAGGGATGGCCCGACAAATAAATCTGCTGCACTATAATAATAAGCCAACATCAAGGGGTGATCTAGATATCCAGTTGATTGCCATTCAAAGCGCCCTGGTGTTTGTGTGCCATGTCCAAAACTCACCAAAAGTAAATTCTCTATTTCTATATTTTCGAGCCCTTCAAGCAGATATTTCATGCCCTTGCGCTGATCATTGAGGGATTGGCTACCAGTGAGAATGATAAACTTATCTGCACTCAGACCGAGTTGGCGACGACATTTTGCTTTATCCCTGGGCTGGAAAATTTCTCGCTCAATGCCATAATAAATGGGTTGAAACTTCAGCTCAGGGTTTTTTCCTGGTGAGTGAGTGCGGTAATTTTCTTTTGCCCAGTTTGTCACCCACTTACTATCACCGAATACCAATAAATTTTCACATTCCTTGATTAAACTCTGCTTATAGTTAAACGCTGGAGCAATTTTCATTGGCTCTAATCTGGGATATTCTTGGCTGGTAGGACATTCTGCATCGCACAGGCTTGTGTATTTTGTGCAGTTTCCCACATATGCACAGCGACCTGTGAGTAACCATTGATCGTGCATGACAAAGATGGTGGGAAATTTAGTGGCTAACATTTCCAAAATTTCTAGGGGATATTTCAGATTGTGAATATTGCCTACCACTACCAAATCTGGCTTGACACTGGCGATCGCCTCATATATTTCCAGTGGTCGGGAATCTACTGGTGTATATGACCAGTCTAATGTTCCCGCTACCGTAATTACTTGGTGTCCTGCTAATGCAAAAGCTTGGGCGATGCGGTGATGGGCGATCCCTGCTCCCCCTAACTCCCCTGTATCATTAAAAAACAGCACTTTCAAACTACTTCTTCTTTCCCCCGCTTTCTTTTCTTTTGTCGGGCGGTTGAATCTAACTTGTAACTTATCCCTAACTTTTAACAATTCTGGGCGATATTTTTCCATCGTACTTGTTTTCTGATTGGGGTGCATACGATATTGTGCCACTGGATAACCAATCACCTCAATTCTTGCCCCATTTGCTGCCAATCTTGCCCACAATTCATAATCCATACTATAGAATAAGGACTCATCCAATTTTCCCCCAGCTTTTTCCCAGATAGCCCTAGTAAACATCACTTCTGGCTGATAGAAAAACTTGCCATTGAGCCAATTATTTTCCACATCCAAAAGTTCATCCAGGGGCATAACTCCTGAAGGTAAAGAAGTCAAATGTTGTTCAATTTCCCTGCCATCTTGGAAAATTTTACATACTCCTGCCACCACATCTGCTTTACTGGTATAAAATGCCAATGCTACTGCCCTTAATGCTCCAGGAGCTAATAAATCATCACTATTCACCCAAGCCAATATGTCTCCTGTTGCTTGACTAAATCCTTTATTCAGGGCATTACTTTGTCCTTGATCTGGTTCACTAATTACTAACTTAAAATGGGAGCGATATTTCTCCACTATGGTCATTGTTTCATCAGTAGATCCTCCATCGATTAAAATATATTCCAGGTGGGGATAGTTCTGATGAATTACTGATAAAATTGTTTCTTCTATAAACTTTCCTTGATTATAGGAAGGAGTAACAATGGAAATTTTCGGCCAGGGAGTGCCATCAGGCATTGTTGGCGGTGGGGATAATGCTGCTTCCCCCACCTCTGGCCATTGTCTATTTTCTGTTGTTTTAGTTGGATTTTGATTAGCAGTTAAATATTTTTTCCGTTCTAATGCTTCCCCTAAATTTTTATATACTGAAACATGAATTGCTGGGTCAATATCGATCGCTTTTTCATAATAAACTATGGCATCGCTCCATTTTCCTTGTCTTGCTAAAGCATCTCCAAGATGGCCATAAGCTTCTGCAAAATCTGCCTTTAATTCTACTGCCGCTTTGTAGGCAGTAATTGCTTCTTCCCAGCTGCCTAACTTAGCAAAAACCTCTCCCAAATTATAGTATGACCAAGGAAAATCTCCATTTAATTTAATTGCTTTTTGATAAGCACCTATTGCCCCATCCCAATCCTGAACATTTCTCAAAGCATCACCCATATTTTGGTATGACCAGAAGAAATCTGGATTTAATTCAATTGCTTGTTGATAAGCTCTAATTGCTTCTTCCCACTGTTTCAATTTGAGCAAAACATCCCCCAAATTGTTATAATTCCAGGAATTTTCCTGATTTAATTCTATGGCTTTTTTATAGGCATTTACTGCTTCTGAGTACTGTTCTTGTTTTTGACAAGCATCTCCCAACTGCTGATATATTTCCCAGTTATTTGGTTCAAGAGATATGGCTTTTTGATAACAAGAAATTGCTGCTGACCATTTTGACTGCTCTGCTAAACCTTGCCCTAAGTTATAGTGAAGACTTGCTATTTGGGGATTTTGTTTAATGCCTTCTAGCCAACAAGAAATTGCTTCGGACATTTTGCCTTGCCGCTTTAATATTTCCCCAATTCTGATGTAAGCGAGGGAGAAATCTGGTTCTAACTGAATGCTGTTGCGATAACAATTTAAAGCCCAATCTGTTTTCCCTTGCTGAAGCAGGCTATTTCCGAGTTTAAAGTGTTGTTTTGAAGTTGCTATTTTGGGTTTTATGGTTAATGCTTTGTACCAATATTCTGCTGCTGTTTCTATTTTACCTAATTTCCCGTAAATCATGCCCAAATTGCGGTAAGGTTCTTCCCAATTAGGATTGAGACTCACTGCTTTTTCATAAGCAGCGATCGCCTTTTCCCATGCTGCTGCTGCTGCATGTTTTGCCCCTTTTTCTGCATAGGCTGTTGCTGTATTTTCTCCCTCCAAATTTTCCTCTAGGGGTTGCTTTACTGCTACTGCCTCTGCTTGTGGTGAAAGCTGCTTCAGCCCTTCTACCCCTTTCAATAATGGCATTTTACCCCTGAGTGGGGGCAATGGTTTTTTGCCCAAAACTGCCAGACTATGACGATAGTAACTGGTTGCTTCTTGCCAATGCCCTAGTTGACTCAACAGATCCCCTAGTTTCATGGAAATTTCCAGTAACTTGGGATTTAATTCTAAAGCGCGGTGGTAGCAAGCGATCGCCTCTTCTATTTTTCCCAGTGACTGCATTTCTGCTCCCAGGTTTATGTAGTCTTCTGGGCTTTGTTGTTCTGAGCCCTCTTGCAGCACTTTATATAAGTTTAAAATACATGTTGCTGCTTGTTCATTTTTCCCGATCAGTTTATATACTTTTGCCAGGTTACGGTAAGCCCCTGCAAATTTCGGGTTGAGGGCGATCGCTCTTTGATAATAGCTAATGCTTTTCCCCCATTCCTGCTTGCCTGCATACATACTCCCTAAATTGGCATATACTTCCACATATTCTGGATCTATTTCTAATGCCTTAGCATAGCACCCAATCGCTTCTGAATTTTTCCCCTGTTCCTGTAATATTTTTCCCCATAATTTATATGCTACTGCTAGGTCTGGGGCTATTTTCAGAGCTTGCTGACAAACTGCGATCGCCTCTGCCCACCTTCCTTCCTGATCATATTCTTCTGCTTGCTCCATATATACTAATGCCGCTTCTACCTTTGACTCATATACGCTTAAAGAAGCCTGCAAATTTTCCTGTGAACCTTCCCTCATTTTTTCCTTTTTCCCAGATAATTAATTTCCGTGAAACCAGGTTATTTCCCTGGTTTCTTAATTTATTTTTACTTTGCTTTTTCCTCAATTTCCCAGAGTTCTAAGAGCATTTTTCTAAGAGAATGTCGCCAATAATTAGGATAATTCCCTAAAACTTGTGTTATTTTCTTCTGGGAGAGTACCGAGTAAGCTGGACGCTTTGCTGGTGTTGGGTATTCTGATGTAGTTATAGGTACCACCCGCTGAATTTTAAGTGGATAGCCTATTTTTTCTGCTTCTTCAAAAATAGCTACAGCCAAGTCATACCAACTTGCCACCCCACTATTAGTAAAGTGGTAAATTCCCTCTGCTTGAGATTCTATCAAGCCTACTATTGCCGCCGCAATATCTTTTGACCAACTGGGGCTGCCCACTTGGTCTGCTACTACTCGTATTTCTTCCCTTTCTTTCCCTAATCTCAACATGGTTTTGACAAAGTTTCCATGTCCGCGACTGCCGTACACCCAAGCTGTTCTCAGTATCACATGGTTAGCACCAGAACCCGCCACACCTATTTCTCCTGCCAACTTTGATTTACCATAACTGCCGAGGGGATTGGTTGGGTCATCTTCTTGATAAGGAGTATTTTTCTGGCCATCAAACACATAATCAGTAGAGATGTGGACTAATTTTGCTCCTAGTTTTGTCGCTGATGCTGCCATCATCCTGGGAGCTTCACCATTGATAGCTTGTGCGAGTTCTACTTCTGTTTCCGCCTTATCTACTGCTGTATATGCACTGGCATTTACTATTACATCTGGTTTTATTTCCTCAATTACCTGAGCAATGCTATCAGGTTTTGCCAAATCCATTTTTTCTCGCCCCAGGCCGATGATTTCTCCTTGGGAAGGGAGCAAGTCTTGAAGTTCTTGGCCTACCTGTCCTGTTATCCCAGTAAGTAGTATTTTCATGCAAACACCTCCGCTGTTTTCAATGTCTCACCTGCTTGATCCTTGGCAGAGAGGAGGGGAGTTGCTGTTTCTGGCCAATCTATAGCTAAATCTGGGTCATTCCAAACTATGCTGCGCTCATATTCTTTGGCATAGTAATCTGTTGTTTTGTACAAAAATTCTGCTGCTTCTGAGAGTACCAAAAAACCATGGGCAAAACCTGGAGGCACCCAAAATTGCCGCTTATTTTCCGCACTCAAAATACAACTTACCCACTCACCAAAAGTGGGAGAACTTTTTCTGATATCCACAGCCACATCTAACACCTCTCCCACCACTACTCGTACTAATTTACCTTGAGGCTGCTGAATCTGATAATGTAAGCCTCGCAGAACATTTTTTAATGAACGGGAATGATTATCTTGAACAAAATTAGTTTGCACTCCTGTTTTTTCAGCAAAAACTTTCTCATTAAAGCTTTCATAAAAAAAGCCTCGCTCATCGCCAAAGACTCGCGGTTCTATGATGAAAACATCGGTAATTTTTGTGGGGATAACGTTCATATTTTTGCTACTCTACGGACACTTGCCTTAAGCTACCACAAAAGAATTTTTCAGTCAAGAATTTGAGGAGGCTCGAGGGCTTGGATTTACTGTGAGCCTTGTTGGGGAAGTGGAAATCCCAGAGTTATGGTCAAGGGTATATATAATGGAGATTTTTAATTATAGAATATGATAGCTCAAAATAATTGTTTGTGTCAAGAGAGTGAAAGAGCTTCGGGGAAGTGGTGTGCAACATTCCTGAAAATCAACTCAGATAATTATCCAGATCTTAAAATCAATGGCGGCAACTTTTTTCAACCCACAAGTAAGTGCGATTATCCCCATGTATAATGGCTCTCGCTATATTAGTATAGCAATTGAAAGTATATTGGCTCAGAGTTATACTAACTATGAAATTATTGTAGTAGATGACGGTTCCCGTGATAGTAGCTACTCTGTAATTAAACCTTATTTACCGCAAATTCGCTATGTGTATCAAGACAATCAGGGGGTAGCGGCGGCGCGGAATCATGGGCTGAAGCTGGCTAAAGGAGATTTCATTGCTTTTTTGGATCAAGATGACTTTTTTTTACCAGATAAATTAGCCGTTCAAGTAGCTTGTCTGCAAGCGTACCCTACTTTGAGTTTTGTGAATAGTGGTTGGCAAATTGTTAATGAAAAAGGGGAGGCTGTAGCTGCTGTGCAACCTTGGCAGGGATTGCCAAAGCTGGATTTGGAGGGTTTGGTGATTTGGAAACCAGTTTTTCTGGGAGCAATGTTGTTTCGTCGCTCTTGTTTGGAGCTGGTGGGTGGTTTTGATCCTCAGTTGTGTCAAACTCCTGATGTAGATTTGGTGCTTCGTTTAGCAGTTTTGGGCTGTTCGGGGGATTGGGTACGTCAGGTGACGGTGGGCTATCGCCAGCATTCCGAGAATGTTTCTCGGAATAGTCTGCAACAGGTAGGGGAATTAGAGTTTGTGGTTGAGCGGTTTTTTGCCCAACCATTACTGTCGCCTGAAATTCTGGGTTTGGCAAACCAGTCTCGTTATCAAAGTTGGGTCTGGAGTGCTTGGCGACTTTATCATAGTGGTTATCTGGCGCAGATGGCTGATTTTTTGGAAAAGTCTTTCTTTTTGGGAAAAGGTTCGCCCACGGAAATTGTTTTGCATTGGATTGATTGTTTTCGGTCTTATGCTTCTGAGTATGGTTGTGAATTTGATGTCTATGCTCTGAGCAATTCTCAGGAATGGAAGGGACTAATGGACAAATGTTTGATGAAACCGAAGTGGCGACAAAAATCTGGATTTGAATGATCTAGATTAGTTAAGTTAAAATAACAAGAATTTGAACAGTTTTATTGCTAAATGTAAGATTAAAAAATAATTGAATTTCTAGGAGGGAAGAATGTCAGATTGGTTGTTTAAGTTACTAAAACCGAAAGAGTTGGAGCGATCTCAGCTCGAAGCTGAATTGGCGCAAAAAAAATGGCAACAGAGTAAGCAAGATTTACTTGATCAAAGAAGGCATTTTAAGGAGATCCGAGCAGAATTAGACGTGGCTCACAGTAAATTGGAGCAATATCAACAGACTGAGAAGGAATTAGAAGTAACTAAAAGGCAGCTACAACAGACGGAAAGGGAGTTGGAGCAGTCGCGTCAAAAGTTAATGCAGGTGCAGGTAACAACTGAAGAGTTGGCGGCAACTAAAGCTGAACTTCAACAGGCTCAAGGGGAGTGGGAGCAATCTCAAGCACAGTTAAAGCAGAGGATGGCTGAATTAACTGCAACTCAAGGAAAACTACAAGAAACTGAAAGGGAGTTGGCAAAATTTAGTCAACAGTTGATTTTGGTGCAAGGGGAGGTTGAGGCGATCGCAGCAACTAAGGCTCAACTCCAACAAGTTCAGGCAGAGTTGGAGCAGTCTCTGGCAGAATTAACTACAACTAAAACTCAACTGGCAGCAAGAGAAAGGGAGTTGACAAAGTTAAGTCAACAGTTGCCTAAGGCCTCGGAGTTGGCGGCAACTCAAGCTCAATGGCAAGTCAGGTTACAGGAATCTGAGGCAGAGTTAACTGCAACTCAAGCTCAATTGCAAGAAAATGAAAGGGAGTTGGCAAAATTAAACCAAGAGTTGATTCAGGCGCAACAGGAGGCCTCGGAGTTGGCGGCAAATAAATCTGAATGGGAAAAAGCTAAGGGAGAGTTACAGGCAGCGCAACAGACTCAGGTGGAATTAACTGCTACTCAAAGGAAACTGAAACAGAATGAAAGGGAGTTGGCAAAATTAAGTGAGCAGTTGCAGGAGGCGCAAGGAAAAACTGCGGAGTTGGAATTAACTCAAGCTCAATTACAGGAAATTCAAGCACAGTTACAAAAAGCTGAAGGGAGTCAGGCAGAGTTAACGGCAACAAAAAGGCAACTGAAACAGAATGAAAGGGAGTTGGCTGTTTTAAACCAACAGTTGATTCAGGCGCAACAAAAGGCTTCGGAGTTGAAGACAACTAAAGCTCAATTGCAAGCAACGGCAAGAGAGTTGGCCCAATCCCAAGAAAGGATACAGCAATCTCAACAGAATCAGGGAAAATTAAAAGCAACTAAAAAGCAATTGCAACAAAGTGAAAAGGATTTGGCAAAGTTGGGCCAACAGTTGATTCAGGCGCAACAAAAGGCTCAAGAGTTGGAAGTGACTAAGGGGCAATTGCTTGCAACTCAAGGGGAGTTGGAGCAGTTAGGACAGGAGTTGATGCAGGCGCAACAACAGGCTCAAGAGTTGGAAGTGACTAAGGGGCAATTGCTTGCAACTCAAGGGGAGTTGGAGCAGTTACGACAGGAGTTGATGCAGGCGCAACAAAAGGCTCAGGAGTTGGAAGTGAGTAAGGGGCAATTGCTTGCAACTCAAAGGGAGTTGGAGCAGTTACGACAGGAGTTGATGCAGGCGCAACAAAAGGCTCAGGAGTTGGAAGTGAGTAAGGGGCAATTGCTTGCAACTCAAGGGGAGTTAGGTGCTGTAACGGATTGGGTACAACTTATTCAAAGAAAGGTGACAATTCAGGAGGTGGTGGATTTGTCTCAGGAAGATGGGGAAGGTTTGTGGGGGTTTGGGCTTGTTTTCCCCAAACCCCAGACGGAGGTAAACGGCGGTGCTATGATTATCAATGGCTGGGTGTTGGGGAAAAGAGCGGGGGCGACCTCAGTGGAGATAGTTTATGGCGATCGCCTGTTAGCGGCAATTCCTGTCAATCAAACTCGTCCTGGTGTTACTCAAAGATTTTCAAAAGTCACCCAATCTCAGCAAGTGGGTTTTCAAGGTGCTGTGGCGATCGTCGGGATACCTCCAGTGGCTGAATTACTAATGCGGGCTGTTTTGGCGGATGGGAGTCTTGTTTCCCTGGCAGTTATTCGGTTGGGTAATTGAGATGGCACTAACCTGATTAAAGTAATTATAATTGAAAATGCAGGCAGAAAAAGTATTTCATAATCTTGAGGAAACTAATTTAGTTGAAAAACTGAGAAATCAGAGCAATCTGTTGTTTATTGGGGAAAAAGAAACTCTTAGTTATCTTGAAAACGTTTTAAACTCCAATCACTCCTACGGATTTTGGCTGCCAAACAATCCTGGGAAATTTATTAATCGGGAGCAACTTTTGGGATGCAAGGCGGTAGTTGTGGCATCGGTTAAGAATGAGAATGTTATGTTGAAAAAGGTAGAGGAGTATCTAAACTCTTTAGAGATAGATATTCCTGTGCTGAGATTGTTTGCTGATGTTTTTGTTAATCTGATGTCAGGGCAAAAGTTACTCTCCTCATCTGATTGCCAGATTATTTTCCCTAAACTTTCCTATGCAGTAATAACTACTCCTCGCTCTGGTTCAACTTTTTTGTGTGAGGCTTTGAAATCTACTAACATTGCTGGCTATCCTGTGGAGCATTTGCGACAACCTAGTGCGATTTTGGCTGTCCATTGCCATTTTGACTACCTGAGATATCTGAAGATTATGATGACCCATAAGGTGACGGAAAATGGGGTCTTTGGCACTAAATTTATTTCTCATTTTCTGGAAGTGTTGGAGACTAAAACTAGCTTGAATTTTGAGAAGATTGTTAATACTTATATCTCGAAATTTGTCTATTTGGTTAGGCGGGATAAGGTGGCTCAGGCAGTGTCGGTGGTCATGGCAAAAAAAACTAATGTGTGGCATATTTTTAATCAGGAGACAGAGCAAGAGTATCAAGCACGATTAAATGATTTAGATGTGGAGGAAAATGATTTAGAGGAAGTGAGAAAATATTATGAGAATATTCTTGAACAGGAAGCTTATTTAGAAAACTTATTTCAAGTCTATAATATATCTCCTTTAATTGTGGAATATGAGCAATTGTTGGCTGATCCTGATGGGGAAATTCAGAAAATCTTAAGGTATTTGGGGGTTTTTGCTGGTGAACAGCAGATTAATATCCAATCTTATGCGAGAAAATTGCGCTCTGGTTTGTCTGATAAGATTATTCACAAATATCTGGAAAAGTATGGTTGATTTGCAAGAAGCCCATCTTTACCTCGATATTCCTCTCAACTGATTATTGGCTTTTTAGTAGTTTAACTAAATTATTGCAGCTAATTTCATTAATTCTAAAAGAGAATTTAAATTAACAGTTAGATGTTGGTCACGTGGGGTGTCTGAGTTGGGATTGTTTGCATCCTCAGCTATAAGATAATAGTACTTTAAACTGCAATAATTGGAGATAATTTGATACATAGGGGGAGCAAAGCTTGGGGCAAAAATTTCTATCACTTTAGTTCCTGGACTACAAAAAACTATATTTGTCAGTCCAGCTCCATGAGGCGCTATTACAACTTCAGTTTTTGAGAATAATGCTGCTTGTTCTCGAACTGGTAAAGTTTCAAGTGTTACAACTGTAACATTTAATTTTTCCAAGCAGCTAATTAACTCTTCTTCGTTAAGCACTCGCCGATAAGAGGCATTTCGCCTACTTATATATATGCGTTTTAAGGAATTTACATTGACAATTTGTTGGTTCAAAAATTCATCTCTAAGTAGCTCACAAACCCATTTTTGAGGTACTGCTGATAGGGGTGATGTAACTATTAATTGTTTTGCTTTTAGATAAAGATAGTGGTGTTTTTTTTCTAGAAGTCGATCAGGGGAAATCCCTAAAATCTGTAATGTTTCCTTTTGAAAATTATGCTGGATTTTATAAGATGCAAATTTTCCAATTAAGTCTATATTTATGCCAACACGACGCAACAAACCAATCTGGGGTACTATTTGCAACATCCAATGATAATAATTAGTATCGGCGCATTTTTGGATTAGGAAAGCTACTGTATCATCAATTTCTAGAGGTGAAAAAGATTTAATATATAATTTATTTAAGGGAGATAATACCAATTCTGGATTGTTATGTGAAAATTCCCTTATGAGTTGATTATGAGCAGTTAATACACCACGATTTGGCCCATCTCCCCAAACTTTTCCGTTGAATATCTTCAAGACAAATACCCTGTCTTGTTTTGTAATTAAAGGAAAGCGGCGCTCAATTCCCTGGGGAATTGTCTGGGGTTGACATAAATTAATTTCCTCAAGAGCTGGTTCTAATTCTAGGCAAAATAAATTATTATTTGAGTTGACCAATCTTAAATCTTTTAGTGGTAAAGCGTCAAATTTTTTCACAACTGTTTCCGTAATGCTTAATTCTTGCTCATCAACATCTGCAACATTATTGCCCTGTTCTTCTAAAGCATATATTATACTATTATAAGCTTTATAGTGGTCTGGATTAAGCTTTAAGGTTTCTCGAAAACATTCTATTGCTGAAGTCCATTTTTTTTGTGCTGTTAAAAACAACCCTAAATTGTAATAAGCATTAACATTGTCACAGTCAAGGTCAATGGCTTTATAGTAGTTCTTAACAGCTTCTTCTAACTGACCATCTTCTTTTAAAGCATCTCCTAATTGTTGATAGAAAGCTGATGATGTGGGATTAATTTCTATGGCTTTTTGATAGCAAGCGATCGCCTCTTTTACTTTCCCTTGTTTCAACAAAATTGAACCTAACCCCACATGATACCAACCTCGATTTGGATTAATTTTAATTGCTTGACGATAGGCAGAAATTGCTTCTTTTAGCTGCTTGTTTGCTAAAGTAGCCAGAGCATTACCTAAATACTTATAGCCTTCTGAAAGAGCTGGGTTTAATGCTATTGCTTGACGATAACAGGCGATCGCCTCTTCCCATTTTCCCTCTTTTTCCAGTTTGTTTCCTTGCTCTAAATAGTTTAAGTCCGTTTTTTGTTTTGCTTTCATTCTCCTCTTCTCATTTTTCTTTCAAATATGCTTTTTCCCTTTTCATATAGTTCTAGATCCAGTTTATTCCGCTCTGCGATCGCTGTTCTAATTTCCTGATCCACTTTTCTCTCTTTTATCTCTATATTATTTTTAACATAAGGAAGCTTCATCCCTGTTAACTGCTTAAAAATATTCAATGACTCTTCATATAATTCTGTTATTCCTATATAGTAAAAATCTTCTAAATTCACTCCTTTTAAGCGACGAGTCATAATATTTGTCCCAAAGTCTTCATTTTCTACTGCAAATTTTAATGATTTGTCATATCCCTTTTTTACTTTATTTTCATAAACCCCAATTACTCTCTGAATAGGATCTCTTAAAAAACAACACCACCTGGTACTTTGAGCACATATTTTTAAGATTTTCTCATTTTCTATATTGCTCCCTGCAATTGCCTCATAGCCTCCTTGATAAAATTCTCGCAAAAACCCTTCATAATCATTTTTATACAGAGTTTTTCTGACAAAATCTGATGTTTCTTGCGCTGTCAATCCATAGCAGTGCGCCATTTTCAATTTAGTTTGAATTGCTTTTCTCAAAGCTGTCCCAGCGGTTTGATTAATCTCCACCAAAATTATAGTATTTTCAGGTAATTTATCTCTAGATTTTAATTTATTTTTATTTTTTTTCCCCTCCTCCTCGCTTTTTCCTGGGCTCATTTCCTTTCCTAACTGCGGTAAATCATAGTTGAGCTTTTTTAATGTTTCCCCTATAATTTCGTGAATGATAATTTGTTCAGTTTTCTTAAATCTTTCTTGCCAAACTCCTGCTTTGGCAAATTGTACTGTTGTCCCAATCCCTTTAGCTTCATTGGGCAATTTTTCCGCTGATGCTGCTGAAACAATTGCAGCTAATTTAGCTTCTTCTATATTAATACCTATAAATTCATATAAACTCTTTACCTGATTCAAAGTATCAATTAATAAATCCTCATAGCGTAATATATATCTTAAGTTGGGATTATGCTTGGCAAAAGTCTCCAGCAGAATATCTATCAATTTTGTCCATTCCTGTGCATTCCTTTGGATGGTATTAAATCTTCTTGTCCCCGAAAGAGGTTTAAAATTTCCCTGTGATACAATCACCGCATACCCTCCCTCTGATAAAGCCGTAATCTGAGAGTTTATTACATCTCTCCCATCTCGTAATAAGATGATAATTTTTGCATTAGGCAGACACTTTGCAATTAAATCAGCCGCCATACTCCCATTGGGTTCTTTAATGATAATTTTCCTATTTATATCTTTAAATTGGCTATATATTCTATTCAAAATTAATTTTCTTAAAAAATAAATCCAATTCTCTTTATATTTCTCACTAAAAAAATAGTGTTCTCGCTTACTTTGTTCCTCAAATCTTCTCACAATTTTGTTTCCTTGTTCTTTAATCAGCCCTAAATGTGCTCCGATTACTGGTTCATGCCATACTTGAGTTTTATAACTTAGTAGCTTGCTTGATAGCCAAGTTGTGCCACTTCTCGGTGAGGCAAATATCCAAACCAGATTTTTTTCTAAAGTTAATTCTTTTTCAGGGGATAATTCATCTCTTGCTGGCTCAAAATCTTTTTTCATGATTACAACTCCATTTCTAAATCTGCTTAACTTTTGCTGATTGCCAAAATCTCTCTCAATGTTTCTGTAAAAGCATCAGGACTACATTCGGTTTTCACTCGTTTCAACCCATTATTCCTAATTTTCGCCCACAGCTCTGCATCATTATATAACCTGACACACTGACTAGCAAACTTGGCAGCCCTATCTCCTACGAGTAACTCTAATTCTGGTTTCCACCCTAACTGCTGGGCAATTAGGGGTGTTGTAACTACTGGCAACCCTCTTCCTACTGCTTCGTGTACTTTATGGGGAATCCCCGCAGCATACCGTGTGGGCGCCACAAAAAATTTAGCTTGATTATACAATTGTGTTAAGTCATCCACTCGCCCCAACACTTCGATCGCCTCATTCCCTAAATCATTTACCAATTTTCCTACTTGCTCTATAGTATTTGTTCCTGCTATCACTAACTTTACCCCCTTCCCCAACTGCTCTTGAATTAGAGGAAATATTTCTTTACTCAACCATAAAATCGAGTCGAAATTTGGCGACTCTCGCTCATATATCGCCCCCACAAAAAGAATATTTTGCCGTTTCTCAAACCTGTTTGCAGTTGGCTTTACTTCCACTGCATGTCCCAAGACTGTTACTTTTTTATACCCATAATTAATAAATTGCTGTCTCTCCCCCTCAGAAACGGAAACAATGCAATCACTATTACTCCCTAACTTCAATTCTTCTTTAATTAACTTTTCTCGCTCTCTTGCTGAAACTTTTTCCCCGCGCAAACGTTTTTGATCTAACTCTCTTAAACAGTATAACGCTTCCGCATCATAAACAATCTTCACTCCTGCTAAGAAATTTTCTGGCGACAAAATATAATTTATCTTTTCCATATTATGAGGACGGCTTACAAAAACTAAATCATAATACCCATGTCTTGAGCGCAAAAACTTTTCTAAGTCTTCGAGTCCATAACCTTTCATCACTTCCACTTCTAAGCTTATATCTGAATAAATTTTTCCCCAATCTTCTTGACTCCCCAAGTCTGATGGATAAAAAGTTACATTATATCCCAATTTCACCATTCTCGACAAAATTCCATAGCCCCTAGTATAACCCGAACCCATAAAAGGATGGGGGACTCGATCATCAATAAAAAGTATTCTTTCACGCTTTTCTTTTGCTGTGCGAGCAAAAATAATATTTTTCAGCTCTGCTGGATATTGCCATCTTAACCAGTCTTGATGTTTCTCTTTAAATAATTGACGATTTCGCTTTTGCAACTCTATAGCTTTCTGACTGGAACTTGAACTGGCAAATTCATAATGATTTATTCTAACTTTGGGATGATAAATTATCTTTTTTCCTGCTTTTAATAACTTCACACAATAGTCTGTCTCTTCATAATAAGCTGGTTGATAAGCTTCATCAAAACCGCCCATTTCCTCAAATAAATCTCGTTTAGTTAATAAAAAAGCTCCCGAACAATAATCTACGGAACGTTTAAACATATATTGCGGTGCATTTGGTTGATCTCCCCGCCCATAACCCAAACAAGATCCATCTTGCCAAATAATGCTTCCTGCTTCTTGCAGTGTCCCATCTGCTAGGATAATCTTTCCCCCTACCGCCCCGATTTCTTTGGCTGATTTAATCGTTCTTACTGCAATTTGAATACTATTTCCTAATATTTCTGCATCGTTATTTAAAAATAAAAGAAACTTCCCTGTTGCTATTTTACTTGCTTGGTTACAAGCTAGGAGAAAATGACGGTTTTCTTGATTAAAAACAATTTTTGCTCCCTTAACTCTTTCTAACAACATTCTGGTTTGATCAGTGGAACAGTTGTCAATAATTATTACTTCGTATGATTTAAATTTATTTTGTGCAATGGAAGCTAAACAGCTCAGAGTGAGTTCGGCACGGTTATATAAAACTAAAATAATACTCACCGCTGGCTGTTTGACTTCAGGGAAGTTTAGCTGGTAACCAGAAGCTAAAAAATTCTCTAGCTTTTTAGTAGTTTTTTTTTCCAACTTTTTTTTGGCTTTTTCTAGGTTTGAAAGTTTTCCCGTTCTGTCTAAGATTTGCTCTAAACGGCGGGAAGCTTTAATATTATTAGGTTGCAGTTGCAGCCCCATTTGGTAAGTAACTATCGCTTGATCTAATTTGCCTTGTTTCTCCAGCGCATTCCCTAAGCCAAAATAGAGTTCTGCCTCTTGCGGCTGAAGTTCTAAAAGCTTATGAAAGTATTCTTCTTGGTCTGGGTGCTGCCGCACCATCCGCCGATAGTAATCTAACACTATTACTCGATCTGCTATGGAGCGCTGGTGAAAGACATTGCCGAGCTGACGATAGATAAAAGGTAAGTCAGGGTTAAGCTCCCGCGCTTTTTGATAAGTAGCGATCGCCTCATTCCACTTTCTGCGAAATGTCAGCTCTTCTCCCAACCTATACAAAGCATTCCCTAATTTTTGCGGTACCCATTCCAAGTTTGGATTAATTTCTATTGCCTTTTGATAAGCTGCTACTGCTTCTTCCCACTGTTGTAGCTGCACTAATGCTTCTCCTAGATTACAATAAGACCATTCAAAATCTGGCTTAATTTCTAGAGCGCGACGATAGGCTGTTACTGCCTCCCGCCACTTTTCTTGATTAATTAAAGCATCTCCCCAATGATGGTATGCTTCCCAATGGTTGGGTTGCAGTTGTGTTGCTTTTTGATAGCTTGCAATTGCTTGTTCCCATTCTTGTCCATTTGCCAAGGCTTTACCCAGTAAGTAATGCACTGTTGGGTTTTGCGGGTTTTGCTCTCTTGCTTGGCTATACAGAGCGATCGCCTGTTTCCATTGTCCTTGTGCGCTATAAGTTTCTGCTTGTTGTAAATACGCTCTTAATAAGGTTGAACTGTTCACTGTTTGTTCTTCTTTAATTAACTTTGGGCTTCTCCAAAATATACCATCTTTTTTCTTGACATTTAATTGATTTTTTTCTCTTCTAATCATTGAGATGGTTTCCTTTGGCACCAGAAACGTTGAATCCTGTAACAAAACTTTACATTTAATCTTATAATACTCCCTTGTTGCTTATTTTTACCATATGTAAGTTATCTGTATCAAAGAATCATTAAAAATGATATTTTCAGACATAAAAGACTTAATAGTTGATAGTTGATGGTTGATGGTTGATAGTTGATAGTTGATAGTTGATAGTTGATGGTTGATGGTTGATAGTTAATAGTTGATAGTCTGCCATTAAACCATGAACGATTAACAATTAACCATCAACCATTAACGATAAATGTTGATAGTTGATAGTCTGCCATTAAACCATGAAGGATTAACAATGATTAATTTGATACTAACATAAACTGCTATAATTGAGTCAAGTTATTATTAATTTAGGAAAAAAATGGCAGAAAAAATATTAGTGAAATCAATGCCACTTTTGGCAAATGGCGATCGCCTTTCTCGCGCAGAGTTTGAGCGCCGTTATGCTGCTATGCCCAATGACAAAAAAGTAGAATTAATTGAAGGAATAGTATATATGGCATCTCCCCTGCGTTTTGAAAGTCATGCTGAACCTCATGGTAATTTAATTGGTTGGCTAGGAGTCTATCAAGTTGCTACTCCAGGAGTAAGATTAGGAATTGAACCTACACTACGCTTAGATTTAGATAATGAACCCCAGCCTGATGGGGTATTGTTATTGGATGAGAAAGTTGGGGGACAGTCGCGCATATCTGATGATGATTACATAGAAGGTGCGCCAGAGTTTGTGGCGGAGATAGCAGCCAGCAGTGTGGGTTATGATTTATATGACAAAAAACGCGCCTACCGTCGCAATGGAGTCAAGGAATATTTTGTGTGGCAGGTGTATGAGCAGCAACTGGATTGGTTTCGACTCACAAATGATGAATATGTCTGCTTATCTCCAGATGGTGGGATACTGCGCAGTGAGGTTTTACCAGGTTTGTGGTTGGCGGTTGATGCTTGGGTAGGGGGGGATATGGGGCGAGTTTTGGCAGTTTTGCAAGAGGGAATTAATTCTTTAGAACACACAGAGTTTGTTAGAGAATTATCAAAGAAAAATGTTGATGGTTGATGGTTGATAGTTGATGGTTGATAGTTGATAGTTGATGGTTGATAGTTGATAGTTGATAGTCTGCCATAAACCATGAACGATTAACAATTAACCATCAACCATTAACGATAAATGTTGATAGTTGATAGTCTGCCATAAACCATGAACGATTAACAATTAACCATTAACCATTAACGATAACTGATTTAAACTGTTTGATCCACAATTAAACCACCAGCGAGTAAAACTTTATTAATATCAAGAATACTCATCATTTTGTCTTGATAAGGGGCAGTACCTACCACATATTCATCATTAAGTGAATGCACAGCAGTGGGGACGGATGTTATTTCTTCTGGGTTAATAAACATGACATCAAATACTTTTTCGCCGATGATACCTGCCATTATATCTTCAACTTGAACAACAATTGCTTTTGAACCATTAGCCATACCATCTAGGGAAAGATTTAATAAACCACGAATATCAATTAAGGTAAGAATTTCCCCGCGTAAATTCATATTGCCAATAATATGGGGTGGACAACAGGGAATGGGAGTTACTTTTTTGATATCAGCAAACTCCCGCACTAAATTGAGGTCTATGGCAAAAAATTCATTATTTAAAACAACTACTGCTATGGGTTTAAAACCAGTTAAATCTTCTGTTGCTGAAGTCTTTCTTAAACTTTCAGCCCGTTGGCGAAAAATTGCTCTTTCTTCTGGGCTAGCGTTGAGACAAAATCCTCTTTTTTGTGCTAATAATTCTTCATTTCCATGATGATTATTTTGAATTTCTTCTTCTCCCTCTTCAGGATCTTCAGTTAGATTTAGCTCGGGTTTTTCTACATAACCTAATAGATGTTCTGGATCAACGGGAATTAAAAGATCTTCTCCACTTTTAGCAATACCTGCTACAAATTTGTGGCGTTCAAATCCACTATTTGATGACCCTTCCCCCACTTCTTGACCATAGGAAAGTTGGGTGGTAATTTCTTCTGAGGAAATGGTTCTAACTTCTTGAACTTCATTGACAATAATCCCCACTCGTGATTTTTGCCACCGAATTACTATGATACTATCTGTTAATTGATAGTCTGGGGAACCATATCCCAAACGAAGATTTAAATCGATTACTGGTAAAATTTCTCCCCGAAGATTAAGCACTCCAACTAGCTCGCGGGGTGCTTCGGGAATTGAGGTTAATTCTGGGAGGAAAAAAATCTCCTCCACACAATTTGTTTCTAGACAATACAGAGAGTTATTTAAGCTAAATATAAGATATCCTTGTTCTGTCATTTTCTTTTCGGGCCAAATTTCAGTTATGGTTTGTGGGAATGTTAATGATTGGGCGGGTTTTGAGAGCACAAATGGCTAAACCATTTTTTCTAAATTTGCTGTAACTTCGTTTAATTGCTCAGTACCTAATCTTGTTTGCGTAATGCCAGTTGCTGTTTCTTTTGCCCCCTGATTAATAATATTCATCGCCTCGACTACTTGCTCAACTGCAGCCGCTTGTTGTTTGATATTTAAGGAGATTTGTTGATTGTTAATTACCACATTATTAACTGCATCTGTCACCCCAGAAAATGCTTGAGCAGTTTTTTCTGTCACTAACATTCCTGAATCCACAGTTTTTGTGCCTTCATCTGTTACCATGACTGTAGAATTAATTGAGTGTTGAATTTGAGTAACTAAATTACCAATTTTTTCCGCTGATTGTCTGCTTTGATCTGCTAATTTACGAATTTCTGCGGCAACTACGGCAAAACCTTTACCATGTTCTCCTGCTCGCACCGCTTCTACTGCTGCATTGAGCGCTAACATATTAGTTTGGTTTGCCAAATCAGAAACTAGGTCAGAAATATTGCCTATTTGACTGGTTTGTTCCCCTAAATGAAGAATTTGATCGGCGATCGCCCCTACTTTATCTTTGAGTGCGGTCATATTTTCCACGGTTTCTTCCACTGCTTTGTTTCCCCCTTCCGCCAGTCGCAACGCCTGTGCTGCTGCATTGGCTGCTGCTTCTGCTTGTTGTGCCGACTGGCGAGAGGATGCACCCAGCTCAGATATGGTAGTGGTGGTTTCATTCACTGAAGCTGCTTGCTCCCCTGCTGTGCGCTCTTGCTGCTCCATCGTCGCTGCGATCTCACTCGAAGAGGCGGCGATTGTGCTTGCTGCTTGATTCATCCGCCTAGCAATACTACTAATAATCCAAGTGCCAAATGCTGCTGAGGCTAGCACAGATAAACCAGTGGACAAAATAACCACCCAAAATAACTGATTTATTGCTGTAGTTTGCCCTGCTGCACCCTCGCTAATAATGTCCCCCTCTCGCTCGTCAAAACTCTCGAGCAAATTGGCCATTTGTTCTGCCAGATCACGGCCTTTGTCTCTCTTCCATTCTGCTACTGCTTCTATTTGTTTTCCTGCATTTACTAGGTTAATTAATTGCTGATTAAAACTTTCAAGTTCCTGGTAAGTAGTTTGGATTTCCTTTAAAGTTTGCTGCTGCTGTTCATCTCTAATTAACCCTTCAAGCGCTTTTAGATTTTCTTGAATTTTTCCCTTGGCATTTTCAAATGAATTCACAGAAGCAGGATCTGGATCTAATAAATAACCCCGCGTTGCTCTTGAGACTATTTGAATATTAAAAGCTGCATCACTCATTAAATCTCCAATTTCAATCCCTACCAGTAATTCTTCTTGTTTCGTTTTTACAGTTTGAGCATTCCAATAGACCGCTACCGCTGATAGAATAGCTAAGATTATGGGAATACTATATCCCAAAGCCAGCCAATATCTTAGTTTTAACCCCTGATCATTAGCACCATTACTCATTTTTTTATCTCCTTTTTCCTAATAATTACTTATTTTTCTCCTCTGATTTTTAAGCCCACTCAGTAATATTTTTTCTCTGGCTTAAACTTCAACATATTGTATTTATGTTTCTAAGTAATTCCTTTAATCCGTCTCCCTTCTGATCTTAGTTGATTTATCTATCTATTTAACACAATCAAGATTTTTTTAACATTTTTTGGTTAACTTTTGTTAAATCCATAGTTGAGCCGTCAAGAATTATTTATGTACTCAAAAAACCACAGAGAGCAATGACAAACTTTTAAACATTTTCCAGTTTGCTAATCAATTCAGCAGCGGTAAGATTGCCCTGTTCTGGTATTTTCGTACTAGGAGGTAATTGTCTCAGAATATTCAGAGCTGTGAAGAGCATTTTTTTGCTTCTTTTTTCCTCTCCCTCTTGCTGATAAATATTGCTCAAGGCCAAATAAGCTGCTAAAGAATTATGCTCTAGGTAAATAATTTTCTTAAAAGCTTGTTTGGCTGCTTCTAAGTCACCTGTTTCTTCTGCCATTTGTGCTAATAAATAATGGGGCTTAACCGCAAAAGAATTTATGGCTAAAGCTTTTTGGCAATATTCACTAGCTTTTTGATATTTACCCCGATTGGCGTATATTTGCGCCATGAGATAATAAGCATGAAAATTTCTCGGCTGTTTTTTCAAGACCTGATTGAGTTTATTAATTGCCAAATCATAAGCTTTTTCTTGCACTAGCTTTGCTGCTTCTTCCATCAGGTGCTCATCATTTTCTGGGAGCTGATAATTAGTTTTAATTGGGTCAGTTTTTTTGGCTGGTTGAGTTTTTTTTGTTTCTAATCCTTTCTGGGCATAATTTTCAATCTTGAGTTCATTATTAATGGTAACTAATGACTGGTTGAGGTTTTCTTTTTGAGAAAATGTTGGGCTGAAATTATGTGACTGTGTTTCCCTTTGACGTTGATAAATGATGGAATCGGGAAATAGTTTGGCTTCAAACCTGCTCAGATTTTGACCATATAATTCAGCATGACCTGTGAGCAGATAACCTAATGGTTGGAGGCTATGATAAAATTTATCCAGGACATTGCTCACTGCTTGAGTATCAAAGTAAATAAAAACATTGCGGCAAATAATTAAATCAAAATCCTTTAAATCCAACTGGGGTTGTGGTAATAAATCTTTCACTAAGTTTACTTGGTGAAATTTTACCATTTGTTTAATGGACGACTCAAGATGGTATTGGTTTTTAATCTCCCGAAAATAGCGCCGCTGAATTTCTTCATCTACGCTTCTAAATGACCAGGCACTATATATCCCCTTGCGAGCTTTTAAAAGTGCTTCTTGATTAATATCTATCCCCCAAATCTGCAAATTCCATTGAGCTAAATCCCCAATTAATTCTTTCAGGAGAATAGCCAAAGAATAGGGTTCTTCTCCTGTGGAACAACCAGCACTACAGATGCGAATGCTTTTACTATTTTGTTGCCGTTCAATTATTTCAGGAATAATGGGATTGCGTAATAAATTAAACTGACCTTGATCGCGGAAGAAATAACTTTCAGTATTGGTTAGTAGCAAAAATAATTTTTCCCATTCTTCCTCACTTTTACTGTTAAAAGCTGCTAATAATTGATAATAATCTGCTAATAAATTTAATTTTAGCTCTTTCAGCCGCAGCCAAATTTTTTCCTTAAAAGTATCTTTGTCCTGCTCTCTAGTTTTTAATCCTGTATGCTGGGTAACTAAGCTAATCAAATCTTCTATGTTCATGGTTGATGTTTAGTGGTTAACTGATTTTGTATGTTACGCTGCCCCTAACGCCTTCTACAATTTTATCAGTTGATGTTTAGTGGTTAACTGATTTTTTGCGGTACGATGCCACTATTTTACACTACAAGCTTGAATTAGACCAGCTGTGAATTTGTGCTGTGAATTTGTTAGGCATAACATTTTTTTGCAGTAACTACTCTAAATCTAACTCACTTCCAAAAATAAGGGCATCATTTTTGATGCCCCTACAAACCGCAATTAAAGCTTTTTAAACAATCACAAAATCACTCGCAACTATAACTGGAATACCAGTAAGGGTGGCTATTTTAATTTGAGTTGCACCCCCTATTCCATCCACATCATAGAATAATGAGCCTGCACTGTAAATAAAACGGTCATCACCATCTATTGCTCCTGTACCTATGACAAATTGACCTTCATTTAACGCTCCTGGTATGAGTCTTCCACCAAAACCTGTAGCCATTATCTGAATTTTATCAATCCCTGAAATAAAGTCTTTAA
>JADQBC010000027.1 GCA_016903655.1 Gomphosphaeria aponina SAG 52.96 = DSM 107014 | reverse complement strand
AAAATCCTTGACTTTTTTGAGTTGTTCAATTAGAATGTCTATATACATGATTTTATCTAAAAAAACAGTTGACGAGTAAGGATTTTAACAGAAAAATCAACTGTTTTTTTTTATTTCAAACGTAAAATGAAACAGCCCTGCTGCTGTGGGGGGGGGGCGGGTTTTGAGTTGAATGTAATTTAGAAGAGATAAAAGTTTTGGCTAAACCCGCCCCTACTGATTTAAGAAAGATTTTGTTTCTTTTTTAAGATTAAATGTTTTCAGCAGGTTTAATACCGCGGGCGGTTAAAACTTCCTGAAGTTGATGCTCTTCATCCTTGCTCAGAGAAGTTTGGAGTATCTTCCCACCGTAAGGGGCAACTGCATCAAGTACCTTATCTGGAGTAACTTTCCGTACTAAGATAAATAGAGCAGAGCTTCCTAGGGGGAGACTTTCGCCCAAATCTCTCATAAAGTCATCATTCACGCCAATATCACTTAAAGCCCCACTGAGCGCACCACTAGCAGCTCCCAAAGCAACTCCAAGGAGAGGAGAAAAGAAGAGTGTACCAATCAGCAGACCCCAAAAACTACCAGTAGCAGCACCTGCGGCTGTAAGGTTAATAGCTTGTTTGAGCTGAACTTTACCTTCTTCATTTTTGACCACTACCGCAGCATCGTCTAATTCAATAAGATGCTGTTTTTGTAGTTTTGCTAAAACTAAGCGAACCTCTTCAGCTTTAAATTCATCATTATAAGCGATCGCAATTAAATCACTCATCTTGGACTCCATTGGTATAGGTACAAGTCAATGTTCTCACATAAAGAGTCAAATTAATCAAGCTAGTAAGAGAACCTTTTTTTGTTACCTTGAACAGAAGTGAGTACTGAATCAAGTTGAGTAATGCTCAAATATATCTTCCCATTTTTTGACACCAAAGTACAACAATGGGCGCAATTCGCCAGACTGCTGCGATGGCTAACCTTTCTCTGGCTGCTAATTGGTTTAATAGCCTTATTTTCCGCGTCTTTTCCCGTAGCTGAGGCAGAATCTGGAGACGGGTTATATTACTTTAAAAGGCAACTAATTTGGGTGTGGATTGGTCTGATTTGCTTGAGAGTAGTAGTGAGTAACCCTCTAAGTGAGATTTTAATCATTGCCCCCTGGATGGTGCTGATCATCTTAGGATTAATCTTAGCCACCTCAATTCCTGGCATGGGAACTACAGTAAATGGAGCAACCCGTTGGTTATCTCTGGGCCCAATTCTCATTCAACCTTCTGAATTAATCAAACCCTTCTTAATCCTGCAAAGCGCTTGTTTATTTGGGAAATGGGAGCGCTTGAGTTGGAACTTCAGAATTGGCTGGTTAATAATTTTTGCTACTATCCTAGCAGGGATTTTAGTACAGCCTAACTTAAGTACCACAGCATTGTGTGGCATGACCATCTGGCTCATGGCATTTGCTGGAGGCTTACCTTTAAGATACCTGGGAGGAACAGCTTTACTGGGTATTTTGACCGCAGTAACTAGCATTCGCATCCATGAATATCAGTGGCGGCGAGTAACAGGCTTTCTTAACCCCTGGGCTGATCCTAGGGGAGATGGGTATCAATTGGTTCAAAGTTTGTTGGCCATTGGTTCTGGAGGCTTTAGGGGTACAGGTTTTGGACTATCGCAACAGAAACTATTTTATTTACCCATTCAATACACAGATTTTATTTTTGCCATCTTTGCTGAAGAATTTGGCTTTTTGGGGTCAGTCGCTCTGTTAATTATCCTCTCAGTTTACGGCACACTAGCACTACTGGTGGCAATGAAATGTCGAGATTCGATTCAGAGATTAGTAGCAATAGGAGTAATGATTGTTATGGTGGGACAATCATTACTTAATATAGGAGTGGCAACAGGTTCTTTACCCACCACTGGTTTACCTTTACCCCTGTTTAGTTATGGTGGTAGTTCAGTTATTGCTAGTCTCATCTCAGCAGGATTACTCATTCGCGTAGCAAGAGAGAGTAATGAAGCAGATGTGGTATTTTTAGATAAACGTCGCCGCCAATAACGGTCAAGCAGGTAAAATTAACATGGCATCACCAAAAGAATAAAACCGATATTGGTGAGCGATCGCCTCAACATACAAAGCTAACAATCTCTCACGCCCCACCAAAGCACTCACCAACATCAACAAACTTGAACGGGGTAAATGAAAATTGGTAATCAAACCATCAACTACCCGCCATTGATAACCTGGATAAATAAACAAATCCGTAAACCCACGAAAAGGTAGCAACCCGCCAGATGCTGCTGCCCCTTCCAATGCTCTGACCACCGTTGTCCCCACAGCAATAATGCGTCCTCCCCTAGCTTTGGTCTTTTCAATGGCTGCTACTGTTTCCTCACTAACCTCTACCCATTCTTGGTGCATTGTGTGAGTAGTAATATTTTTTACTTCCACAGGGCGAAAAGTTCCCACGCCAACGTGCAGTGTCACATAAGCTTGGTTAATACCCTCTGCTGCCAAACCTTCTAGTAATTCTTTTGTAAAATGTAATCCTGCCGTTGGCGCTGCCACTGCTCCAGGCTGTACAGCATAAACAGTCTGATATTGAGATGGAGATGCCTCAGAGGAAGTAATATAAGGAGGGAGAGGAATTTCACCCAACTGCTCCAATAAATCCCAAAAAGACTTACCTGTGGGAATCTGAAACTGTAGTATTCGCCCTCCCGTTGCTTGATCCCGCTCAAGTACAGTTGCTTTCAAAAAGCCCAGCTCATCAAAGATAATTTCTGATCCCAGTTTAAAACGCTTACCAGGTTTTACCAATGCTAACCAACAGTTGTTTTGCTTTTCCTCGAGGAGTAAGATCTCCAATCTTGCTCCTGTTGACTTGCGGCCATATAGTCGCGCTGGAATTACGCGAGTATTGTTAAGAACCAGTAAATCACCTGCTAGCAACCAATTTGGTAAATCCCGAAAAATGCCGTGGGTGTGAGTATTAGAAAATACGATTAAAAGACGAGAACTATCTCTGGGAATTGCTGGGGTTTGAGCGATTAACTCTGGTGGCAATTGATAGTCGTAATTTGATAATAACTGGTCAGGATTTTTGTAATGCATACATAAATCAAAGATTGGGTAATTTCCCCCATAATAAGTCGGGGGATTTTCCCCTACCGAGATTACTATAAATTTTGTCAAATTAAAGATGTAGGAATTTTAGCAATAAAATAAATAGCGAAGGAGAATTTTATGGATTATCTTTACTTTCTGGGGAACGCCAGCCTGACTTTGCGAGTTATTGAGCATCTGCGCAAAAGAAGTCATCTACCTCTATGTTCCATGACGGTGGTTCATCAAATTGATGGTTGGATTGTGAAAGTGAGGTTCAACAATCCCCTTACGCC
Organism: Gomphosphaeria aponina SAG 52.96 = DSM 107014; assembly: GCA_016903655.1. GTDB lineage: Bacteria > Cyanobacteriota > Cyanobacteriia > Cyanobacteriales > Gomphosphaeriaceae > Gomphosphaeria > Gomphosphaeria aponina. The sequence continues at coordinate 31,743 of JADQBC010000027.1, read as the reverse complement.
ACAACTTGATGGAGACTTTCGGGCTTTCTTGGGCGAATTGGGTATTCCCTACGAACCAGAAATTCGCTTGCAAATGGTGTTTTGGAGTCTAGAAACAGGACAGTCTCCCATTGATGTGATGCGTCGTTATCAAGTTGCGCTTGTGTCTCATGGTTCTCCAGATGCCAGTGATATCCAAGCTTTTCGTCAACAGTTTACCAGGGGATTGGGCTATTGTCCAGAAACATTGGCTTGAAATAATAACTATGGTTTAATTAAGGTGTGGAGGCGATCGCTGCGTTGTAGGCATCCCTCATCCAAGTCTTCTAAGAACTATTTAAGAAAAAGGTAGCACTTCACAGAGCCAATACCCGATATTGTACCCCTGTTGCAAAAATTCTTACGCCTCCTCCTTCTGCAACAGTTTGGCGTAATTTTGCTCTGTTTGTCACCGTTACTCCCGCTAAATAATTGACCCCCATTTCGGCAAATTCTGACAACCAGGGAACAGTGGGACCCATCAAAACTAACTGAGTATTCTGTGCTAATTCTACCAAGCGAGGAAAGGTTTTATTAACAAGAGAAGTTCCTGTGAGAAATACCCAATCTGCACGAGGAATAATGTATTCTGAAGCAGGATCGGGTAGGTCTTCATCAGTGGGTTGACGTTCAATAACCGTCATTTCTACCTCGTTTTCGTAGCGAGATAGGCCAGGATAACGACCAATCACTACTACTTTTTTTCCTTGAATTTGCGGCAAAAAATGCTCAAAAACAGCTAAATTTCCCGATATTTCTGGATTTAAAGGTTGAGCTGTTTGCTCAAGAGGCGATCGCCCATTAATCACTGCATTAATTACCGCCATTCCCACTGTTGCTTCGTAGCTATCCCAAGACAATAACCAAGGGGCTAATGCTGATGGAGTACGATTGACTAAGGTACCTGACCAAGTTAAAGTACGAGTAGGAATTGCAGGACTCATACATAAGCCAATTCCTTCAGCCTCGCAAAGTGTCCAGGTTAACCCAATCAGGATTTCTCTAATAGGTGTGATAGAATTGCTGTATTCAATTAATATATTATAAATTTCAGATGGATTAATCATCAGTTTTCAAGGATAAAAATAAGCTATTAAACAGAATAACTTATTCTACTATGTTTACTTAAACCTGCAACAATTAACTCACTGGCTCTTCTAGCTCCTGCTAAGTTACGATCAACTGGACCCACTTGCAAAGCAGCAGCAGCTCTGCGTAACTGCAACATCATTTTAGGAGTTATTGAACCCCCATTACGTGCTTGTTGAATTAACTCCCATCGTTTATACCAGTTTGTTTCTGCTAAAAATCCTTTAAGATATTTTGGCCCTAACCAACCAGGATCCGCATCAAATAGCTATTTGCCAATCAGGTCGAAGATTTTTAGCGTGGCGGAGATAGGAATGACAAATTTCTTTTTGTGGCTTGAGAGTATTGACATAAATTAAAACACGGATACAGCGTGGCAGACTCCCTTCCACGTGCATTTGCTGCAAATCCAGGAGCGGGATATTTTCCCAGTGAGGACGTTCGCGGGCGATCGCCGCGGGGAACATTGCATCTAGATCTTGAGTAGCAGTAAAAATAACACTTATAATTTCTTCAGTATTAAGGTGATTTCTTGTTACTATTTCATCGAGCAGTTCTGTCACTGCTTCGCGAATCGCCGTTACCGTATTTTCCGAAGCTGTTGTCGCTCCACGAATCCCGCGCACTTTCCACTCCACTGCCAATTCCTCCACCCAAAAATTATCTTTTTCTCACCATAACAAGCCTGGTTTACCTTTGCTTTTGGGAGCGAATTGTAAACCATTCATAGCAGGGACTACCGCACTTATGCCCCTGCTATAACTTTTTCTTAATTCTGAGAGGTTTAGTAGAGATCTTCTTCTTTGTGCGTAACAATAACGCAGTCAGATGTGGGTTTGGCTACACAAATTAGTACATAACCTTCTTTGATCTGGTCATCATCTAAAAAAGATCCATCAGACTGGTCAACTGTACCAGATTCTATTTTCCCAGCGCAGGTGGAACAGGCGCCAGAATTACAAGAGGAAGGTAAGTCTATCCCTTCATCCGCCGCTACTTCCAGAATGTAGTCCTCTTCAGAAACTTCGATGGTGCTATCTCCATCTGGAGTTTTTAGTGTTACTTGGTATCTTGCCATGATGTGTCTCCTCTGCTTTTACATGGAAATAAATACTCACTCTTTAGCTAGTTTGATCCCTTCAATCGGATCAAGTTTTGCGCTCAAGTTTAAGTTTCATTACTGATGCTAAGGGAAAAGGCTCTCTTTTTGTGATGAGATTAAAAATGAAATTTAATTTCATTTTAAGTATAATTATTACTTATGTTATAACCCAAAGCCACAGCAACGATAACTTTAAATCTATGGCTAACTTATAGAAAAAGAGTGAAATTCTGAGTTTGACTTTGAGTTTCTTGTGAAATCAAGGCATCGAAAACTCTGTTTTATTACTATTAGTTATACTTATAGTTAACCCAGATATACTTGAGCAGGTTAAGATTTGATTTTTTCTAAATTATTTTTGCCATCAATAATTCTATTCCTCTTACCATCATTCCCATCACAGTATAATTTTTACTTACAGGGTTTATGTAAAACTAATGTACGGGTTTGATGCTCAAACCCGTAGCAATGACAACTGATGCTAAACCGCAGCTTAGTACAATTCTTCTTCTTGGTGAGTGAGGATGGTGCAGTCAGATGTAGGATAGGCTACGCAAGTCAAAACGTAGTCTGCTTTAAGCAAATCGTCATCGAGGAAAGACTGATCTGACTGATCGACTGTACCCGATTCCAGTTTGCCAGCGCAAGTTGAGCAGGCACCAGCACGACAAGAATAAGGCAAATCTAAACCCTCTTCTTCTGCTACATCCAAAATGTACTCGTCATCAGGGACTTCGATAGTTTGTTTAATAATTTGTCCTTCATTGTCCTTATCGGGAATTTTTAGGGTTACTTTATATTTTGCCATGTGCTGCTTCTCTTCTCAAAGTTAAAAGGTAGTTATTACTTACTCTTGAGCCAATTTGAGCAATCGGCAAATGAGCGTAAGTTTTTCATTACTGATACTAAAGGAAAAGTCTCAGTTTTGGTGAAGACATTAGAAATGAAATTTGATTTTTTTTGTAATATAAGGTTTTCTTATGCTACAAACTAGCCCAAAACCATCATATACCTGGTATTTTTATTCTTAATCCTGATGTTGGTCAAAATTTGGCTGAGTTAATTTTGATTGCTCAAGGTTCTTTTGATGATGAATATACTGACCAAATCATTCAACTACCACTGACTTAAGTTATAATTATACTGGGAGGTTATTAAAATGCAACAAACTGTACTGGTAACGGGTGCTACGGGTTTTTTGGGTAGTCATCTAGTTAAAGAACTACTGGAGAAAGGGTATAAGGTAATTATTCTCAAACGGAGTTTTTCTGATACAAATCGTATTAATGCTGTTTTGCCCCAGCTAACTGTATATGATTTGGATAAGTGCGAGATAGAGCAGCCGTTTCGGGATTTTGCTAAGATTAATGCTGTGGTGCATACGGCTACGGTTTATGGGCGCAACCAGGAGAGGGTGAGTGAGGTGGTTGCGGGGAATACGGTTTTTCCCCTGGGTTTGCTCCAAGCTGCTGTTGATTTTCAGAGTGATGTTTTTATCAATACAGATACTTCGGTAGATAAATCTTTGAATTTTTATGCTTTGTCAAAGAAACAGTTTCGGGAGTGGGGAGAAAGATTTGCTTTATTAGGCAAAATTTGTTTTGTTAATATTGAGTTGGAGCAGATGTTTGGTCCTGGGGATGATGATTCTAAGTTTCCTACTTATGTGATTACGCAATGTTTGGGGAATGCACCGCTACTAGAAACTACCCCTGGAGAACAAAAACGAGACTTTATTTATATTGATGATGTTGTTTCTGCTTATTTACTACTTTTGGAGAAAGCGACACAACAGGAAATGTTATTTCAAGAGTATGACTTAGGTAGTGGTAAAGCGATCGCAATGCGAGAATATGTGGATCTGGTTAAAAGTATGACTGGAGCTAATACTGAGTTGAAATTTGGGGCGCGAGCATATCGGGAAAATGAAATCATGTTTTCTCAAGCAAATCTAACAGCGTTAAGTAATTTGGGCTGGATGCCAAGTTATACATTGGAGGAGGGTTTAAAACCGACAATTGCATGGTATGCTCAGGAGAAAATAAGAAAATAGTAAGCTATGAAATATTTAATTACTGGTGGTTGTGGTTTTTTGGGAAGTAATTTAGCCGCAAGTGTTTTGAAAAAAGGTGATGAACTGGTTGTATTTGACAGTTTATATCGCTATGGTTCAAGTCAAAACCTGGAGTGGTTGCAAAGTCAAGGTGAATTTCAGTTTATTCATGGTGATATTCGTAATGCTAATTGGAGCGAATTATTAGGGAAATTAAACCTGATGTAATTTTTCATTTAGTGGGTCAAGTTGCCATGACTACTTCTATAGCTAACCCTCGTTTCGATTTTGAGGTAAATGTTTTGGGTAGTTTTAATTTACTTGAGGCAGTACGTCAATATTCGCCTGAGAGTACGGTGATTTATTCTTCTACTAATAAGGTTTATGGTGATTTAGAATATCTGGAGTTTGTGGAGAAGGATACTAGATATGTTTGTCCGCAGTATCCCCAGGGTTTTGCTGAGTCCATTTCCATTGATTTTCATTCTCCTTATGGATGTTCTAAGGGTGCTGCTGACCAGTATATGTTGGATTATGCTCGCCTATTTGACTTGAATACTGTGGTTTTTAGGCATTCCTCTATTTATGGTGGGCGACAGTTTTCTACTTTTGACCAGGGTTGGATCGGTTGGTTTTGTCAGAAAGCGTTGGAGATGAAGCGTAACCCAGAGATTGAACCTTTTACTATTGCTGGTAATGGGAAGCAAGTAAGGGATGTACTTTATGCTTCTGATATTGTTGATTGTTATTTTGCTGCGGTAGAGAAAATTGAGCAGGTAAGGGGGGAGGTGTTTAATATTGGTGGAGGAATGAATAATAGTTTATCTTTGTTGGAGTTGTTTGCTTTATTAACAGAATTGTTAGAGGTAGATTTGCGTTATGAGAAGTTGCCACCGAGAGCTAGTGACCAATTAGTATTTGTCGCTGATATTAGTAAAGCAGAGCGATTACTTGGTTGGATTCCCCAAGTTTCAGCCCAAGAAGGCGTTGGGCGAATGTTAGATTGGTTAAATTAATAGTAAGTGGGAAAAAACTGGCACAAGATTTACAAAAGTAAAAAAGGAGCGATCGCCTTTAAATCCGAGGCTATTAGTTTTAACATAACAAGTTTTCACAATAAACAGGAAAACTAACAATAAAACTACTTCCTTCCCCTAATTGCGATCGCAGGGAAATTTTACCCCCATTCCCTCTATTAGTTTTAACATAACAAGTTTTCACAATAAACAGGAAAACTAATAATAAAACTACTTCCTTCCCCTAATTGCGATCGCAGGGAAATTTTACCCCCCATTCCCTCTACTAGGGTTTTGACAATGGATAAACCTAAGCCAGTGCCACCAGTATTACGGCATTTGGCTTCATCTAAACGGTAAAAACGTTCAAAAATTCTATTTTGTTGAGCAAGGGGAATACCAGAACCTCGATCGCTTACTTGAATAATCGCTGTTTCTTTGATTTTTTCTACTTTGATAGTTATTTCTTTTTCCGAATATTTAACTCCATTGTCAATTAAATTTAAAAGTACTTGTTTTAAACGGTTAATATCTGCTTTAATAATAACTTTTTCAGCTCCTGTTTCTATGTTAATTGTACGGTTATTATATTGTTGAGCCATTCCCCCAATTTCTGTTACTAATTCATTTAAAATAATTGGTTCTAAATAAAAATGAATGCTGCCACTATCTGCTCTGGCTAAATCTAATAAGTGGCGATGCCTGCGTAACTTTTTTATCAACATAAAATACATTTATATATATAATAATAAATAGAAAAACATTATGACCCAAACAACTGTCAGATTAAATATCCCTTTTGAATCATTGCTGAATGCGATTTCTGACCTAAATTTGGAAGAAAAGCGCAAGTTGTGGCAAATTTTAGAGCGAGAAATTTCCCAAGACCAAACAGATATGATGGTCATAGATTACAAGACTAAATATAAACCAACAGGGGAAATATTGAAAATAGAAGAAATTCGCAGTCGTTATCCCCAGGAGTGGGTGTTAATTGCTGATACACAATCCGATGAACAATAAGGAGAAGTTTTAGCTCATTCTCCCAATGAGATAGATCAAGCATTGATTGAGTTTAAAAACGTCAAATCACTTGCTATAGAATACACGGGTCCCATCCCTTCTGACTATGCAATTTTATTGTGAATCAAGAAAGAATTTATCAACTGTCACGATACGGTAATTTACTGGTTGTCAACGCTGCTTTTCGTAATTTCGCAAGAGATCTATTGGAAGAGGGTTGTCATTTTTACTTATCTACCAGGTTTGTTTTTTACATTGCCTTGATTTAGGCTGGATGCCCAGTTATGGATTAAAATTATGATTAAGGAAAGGAAGCGATCGCAACTTATTCCCAATTTAGTTAGCAGGATAGTAATATGAGTCCAGTAACAGAAAATGAACTTCAGGAATTAAAAGATTTAATTCAAGAGTTGAAAACTGAGATTAAATCTGAATTGAGAGATTTTAAAGAGGAAGTCAACAATAAATTTAATTCTGTGGAAAAGCACTTGATTGATTTAGAAAAAAGTCAGGCAAGAATTGACGGGCGTTTAGAAGCTCAAAAATCAGCTATTGATAAAATACCTGATTTAGCTGAAAAGGTAGGGGAACTGAAAAACTGGAGACAAATAGCTATTATATTTTTCACAGCGTTAATTACAGGAACTTTGGGCTGGTTTTTGAGAAGTGGTAAATTCTAATTAGCAGGAATGAAAATTAATTGGAGGATTGTTGGCAACAGGCAATTTTGTGGTTCGGATTGAATACAAAAAAGCTAGTTAATTTGGACTAACTATAACTTATTACCAGTCAAATTTCATTCCCAAAAACTCTTCTAATCTCTGGTTATGAGGTTTGTAAAATTCAGATAAGCGAGCAAGCAAATCTTCATTTGCCTGGGGATAAGGCGTTGCATTTTTTCTGGGAAAATTTTTATATTGATACTCAGGTAATCCCAGAAAATCAAAAACCTGTTTCATCACTCCTGCCGTATCTTTACTCAAATCCTCATTTTTCAAAATCAGAAACTGTTCCCGAGGAAAAAGTTTGAACCATCTTTCTATAAAATAAACATATAAACCGTGAATTAAATAGTACCTACCGATCATTTGACCAGGCTTATTAAATGCTATATCTTCTATTATTTTTCCGATTTCTTTTTTCCCTTCAAATACTTCTAATTCTCCATATATAATTGACTCTAAACTTCTCTTTTCGTTAAATAAATTGACCCAATGATAGTATTGAGATATTATGCGTTTTACTGGATCTCTTACGATGATTATAAACTTAGTTTGGGGAAATAATTTACTGACTATTTCTTCTATGCCTGGAGTAATGTTACCTACACTTGCATCTCCAGCAACAAATTGACTTCCTTCAGGTCTAGGAGGAAAGAAAGCCAAATAACTATCAACTATCTCATTCAACCATTGTGAATTTTTATTTTTCTTGATTTTTTCTTTAGCTTTAATCAATTGGATTAAATATTGAGGCTCTTTTGCTATTGTTGGCAACATATTAGGATGTTCACATAAATAACCATAAAGAGCAGTTGTTCCACATTTTTGTACTCCAAGTATCATAAAGTTGGGTGGTGAACATTTACTCCTTTCCCAATATTTTTTCACAAATTCTGGTTTGGTTTTTTCCAGGTTATATTTTATATATTTTTGATGAAGAGAGATTCCCTCAGCTATTCTACCCTGCTTTCTAAAGTGATTCCCTAATGGGAAAGCTAAATTACCAAAACTTTGATTATTTTTGGCTAAATAATCCATAGCCTCTTCATAAGCTTTTTCCATTCTTTCTAGCTGCTCAGGAGAAAGCTTTCTGTGTATTAAAAGTTGTAATAATTTCCTGGTTTGTGGCAATTTAGGATTGATTTTCACACTTTTTGTTGCACAAGCTAAGGCAGCATCCATTTGATTTTTTTCGATAAATAAAAAACCCAATTTTATCTGAGCTTGATAAAATTTCGGTTCAATTTCAATGGCTTTTTGATAAAATTGTATTGCTTTATTTGTCTCGCCTTTTCTAACTAATATATTCCCTAAAACATAATTATAATAAGCATTTTTTGGTTGATTTTTAATAACTTTGCGGAAAAATGAAATAACATCATCGAATTGATTCTCTGGTGTACAAGCTCTTACAAGTACCTCTTCAAAGCAACGGTCAACTTCTGGTTCAAGGTTTTCATTGGCTTCTAGGATCTGATGATATACTGAGAGGATGGTATCTATTTTGCTGTGTTTACTCAGACAGTTGGCTAAATCTTTGTAAACTTTAAATGGTTGCTCTGGTTTTAATCTTATGGCTTGCTGATAGTTGTCAATACTTGTGGCTAGATTCCCTTGTTTATAATATAAATCTGCTAATTTGATGTACAAATCAGGGTTATTTGGCTTCAATTTTTTTGCTTCTTGATATGCTCTTAAAGCTTCATCCCACTTTTTTTGCTTACTCAAAACATCCCCTAGTTTGTTCCAAATCACCACTGGTGTTACTGGATTACTCTCTATTGCTTTTTTATAAGCAGCGATCGCCTCTTCCAACTTACCATTTTTTGCCAAAGCATTTCCTAATTCGTGATAAACAGTAGCTGGCGGCTGTGGCAAAGCGATCGCTTTTTGATAAACTTCTATTGCTTCCTCAGTTTTTCCCTGACTCATCAATGTTCTTGCCAAACTTGCTTGTGCCACAGGATTATCTGATTGCAGCTTTGCTATTTGCAGGCGATATTTATAAGCTTTGTTCAATTGTTTTTTGCTTTCATAAATCCCTGCCAACTCAGATAAAGCTGGTATATAATCAGCATTTATTTCTAGAGCTAAAGAGTATTGCTTTATTGCCTGATTTAGTTTTTCTTCTTTTCTTAATTTGTTTCCTAAATTTAAGTAGTCTTTCGCTGTTAGTTTTTGCTGCATATATGATACCTTTTGTTTGATTTCTACTGTATTTGAATTAGCGCATTTTAAATTATATCTGTAAATAGTTTGTAGCTTATTACCTAGATTTTTTGGCGTTGCTGAATGCGTAATGCTTTGTTAGCAACTATTAACAATATTAACAAAAAACCAAAAAAATAGGGCTTTGGTGATTGAAATTAAGTCTGAGGTTTTTTCTAACTCAAGATTATTTCTTTTCCCATATTACCAGTCAAATTTCATTCCCAAAAACTCTTCTAATCTCTGGTTATGAGGTTTGTAAAATTCGGATAAGCGAGAGAGTAATTTTTCATCAATGACTTGGGGATAACGCCCTACATTTTTGGGTATATAATTACTAAATTGATTATAATTAGGTACTTCCAAGAAATCAAAGACTTGCTTCATTACTTTGGCAGGATCTTTAGCTAGATCTTCATTGCTTAAAATGAGAAACTGTTCTCTAGGAAAAATATCTATCCATCTTTTTAAGACACTTATGTATATACCAGGCAACAGATAATGACTTAATTGTTTTTGCTTCATCAATTCATTTATTTGAGTTATTTCTTTCATTCCTTCTAATTGTTCAAGCTCTAATTTAATTACTTCTTCCAATGATCTTTGCTCATTTTTTATTCTAAAATTGTATGCAGAAATCAATCTTTTAATTGGATTTCTTAAAATTGAGATTATTTTTATGTTTGGAAACCAATTAAAGATTATTCTTTCTATCCCTGGAAAAATGCTTGTTGTACTTGCTTCTCCAGTTATATATGTATTTGATGTTGGTCTAGGAGGAAAATGCGCCAAATAAATTTCTTTATTAGCATTCAATAAAGACCAGTCTTGATTTTTCTCGATTTTTTTAAATTTAGGTAGCAAGAGATTTAAATACATTGGTTCTTTAATAATTGCTGGCAATATTTGTGGATGTTGAATTGCATAATCATAGAGAGCTGTTGTACCACACTTTCCTATAGAAAGCATCATAAAATTAGGCGGCAAAAGCTTTACATTTCCAGTATCCCAATATTCTCTTACAAATTCAGGTTTAGATATTTTTAATTGATTATAAATAGAATTTTGATAACAAGCAATTGCTGCTGCTGTCTCGTTGTGTTTTTCTAGTTGTTGCGCAAATATAACAGATATTAGAGGTGCCAAACCTCCCCGAGGTAGATTCGGCGAGTCAGATAGTTCTATCTGTTCAATGGCATGTTGAAAAAGTTTTTTTGTCGTTTCCCATTGTGCAGAATTGCGAGGTTTTAACCGTAAATAAACATCTTTGTATTTTGAGTCGATTTGAAGGCATTTTGTAAAACATAAAAACGCATCATCCCAATCAGCTTTTTCCTGAAAAACTTTTCCTAATTCAAAAAATGCTTGATAAAAATCTGGTTTAATCTCAATTGCCTTTTGATAACAAATAATTGCTTGCTCAAATTTATCTTGTTTTGCTAAAACTTTTCCGATACAATAATGAATAACATAATTATCTGGATATTTGTTACTCATTGTTTTGAAAAGTCTAACAGCTTCTTCAAACTGACCTTTTCTAGTGCTAATTTTGATAATTTCTTTTCCAAAATCTAAGTTGACTTTTTCTAGCACATCAGGTTGCAGGTATTCTATAGCTTTTAAGCATAGCAAATCATTATAGTAAGAGAAAACTACCGCCAGGTCATTTTTTTCTAAACTATTTTTCAAATATGCTGATTTTATTTTATTAAAGAATCTCAAATTTTGAGGTTTTAGTTCTACAAGCTTATGACGATATTCAAGCTCTTTTTCTAATTCTTTCTTTTGCTCGTAAATCTCAGCCAAATTATATAAAGCAGGTACACAATCAGGATCAACTGGTTTACTTGCTATAGCTTTTTGATAGGCAGCGATCGCTTCTTCTAACTGACCATTTTTCCTTAACAAATCTCCCAATTGGTGATATACCAATGCTGGTTGCTCTGGTTGCTCTACTATTGCTTTTTGGTAATTAACTATTGCCATTTGAACATTTCCCTTCTTCTGCATTTCTCTGGCTATTTCTAGATATTTTTTCATTCCCTTTTCTCCTTTTTATCTTCCTTTAAGTTTTATTTATTGGGTCTTCGGTACTTATTATGCTGAATTGATAGTAAAATACCAAGCTAGTAAACTTCTAATATTGAAATTATCAAAATTCCTAAATCCGTAAGCTCTCCTTTTGAGCAACTTTAATTTGTTGTTAATTCCTTCAACTCCTCCATTTGTAGTTCTATGCTCAAAGTAACCAATTATTTCTCCTAACCAATTTTTAATATTTTGTGTACTTTTCGGAAAACACTTTTACTGATTTCTTTAACCAGTCTGCTAATTCAAACAGTCCTTCTACCCAGTTCGAGTTAGTATCATATATTTTTCTAAACTTTTCTTTCTGTTCGTGCATTTCCCCGATTTTGCTAAAATTTTGTTTGACGTCTTGTAATTTTGGCAATAAATTACCACTTACTAGGTTGGGTTTTACTGCAATTTTGTTACAAAAATAACCTGACAAAGTGGCAAAATCTGTGCAACAATTTGCCTCTATTTCATAAGATCTGCAAAGACGTTTCCTGTTATACGATCACGATCGCGGGCAGGTCGATTTTCTGTAAACTCAACTCCTGATACTGAGCCATTCTTAGAATTAAATGCAACATAGCTATAGCCAACAATTCGAGCCATTTCATCAAGTATATTGCGTGTAATCAAGTTAATATGATTCCATTTTTTCCACTCACCTTGGTAAACCCCTTCATAGCCTTTAGAAAATTCTGAGTGAATACGCATTGAATCAGCAAGACAAGGTGTATTGATACGATGAAAATGTTTAGGTTTAAGTATTCTTTTGACCTCAGCCAATAGTAAAAACTGTTGCATCTGAGATAAATGTTCAAACATATCTTCATGACAAACAAAATCCACACAGTTGTCAGGAATAGGTAGTGGAGAATCTAACCAAGGATAATAAAAAATATTTTTGTACATTTTTTCATAAGAAATTTTCATCTTTTGATGGTGTGATGGGTTTAGCCTAAGGGGTTTTACATCTACGTTTAGGAAGTTAGAAAATGGTCTTGGACCACAACCAAATTGAATATAAATTGGTTCAGCTTTATTTTGCATTGCCAAAACTCTTTGCTGAAATCTTTCTTTTTCCTCTTCAGCACTACCGAAATCTTCCTTAGTTAGTAATCTCTCAGAATTATTGATTTGTTCGACTTTTTGCATAATTTAATGTGAGTTTGATAGGTTTTCTTGAGCTTATTTTTCATCAACCATTGCTTTGATGTCAAGCAAAAATTGTGAATCATCAGGTTTTAATTGAATGAGTTGCCGATATCAATAGCGATCGCCATTCAAATAATTAATAATTTAAATTAATCCACTCATTTCAATTAAACTTGATAGAGAATCAATATTAACTAAAATATCTTTTTTATTTCTTGCTTGAAAATCTTTTATATATTGAACAGTGTTTGACTTTTCTAATTCAAAAACACTATTATCACAAAATAAAGAGTAATAGTCTAATTCACAAGAATTACTTATTGCCCAATATGAAGGATTAATATGTTCCCCGAATATTTCTATAACTTTAGCTCCTGAAGAACAAAATGCTAGATTAGTTAATCCAGCACCATGAGGAGACACTATTGCTTCTGCTTGAGACATTAAATTTGCCTGTTGTATAACTGGCATTGATTCTAAAATTACACTCTGAAAACCTAATTTGCTGAGGAAATTTATTACTTCATTTTCATTAATAATTTTCCGAGATTTTGCTTGACTACGACTTATATATATTCTTGGTGAGTGAGCAACAATTTTCTCCCTCTCATTAACAATAAATTCTCTTTTCAAAAAGTCATAAATCCACTTTCCTGCTTTTATTCCATTTGAGTTATTTAAAACAGGAATAATCATTTTTTTTGCTTTTACATGAGGATATTTTTCAGATTCAATAATTTTTGCTGAAGATATTCCTAAATGATTAAGTGTTTCTTTTTGAAATCTACTCTTGTATCTATTAACTAAGAATTTATCTATACTATCTAAAGAAATGCCACTTTGACGAACCAATTCTATGCGTGGCAATAAATCTACCATCCAATGATAGTAAACACCACCAGCACCAGGAGTTACTAAAGAGCAGAATGTACCATCTATCTGAACAGGATTTGGTAATTTATCCGAAGCTATAATAAGCTCTGCATTTTCACTAGATATATCTGCTAATAATTGATTATCTGAGCTAATAAAGGCATTATTATAACCATCCAAATAAGCTCTACCATTAGGAATTATTGCTACAAATGTTTCTGGTATCTTTGCTTGACTTGTTTGAAGCAAAGGAGGTACTTTACCATCTAATGTTTTAGGTGGTGAGTAAGATACTTTATAACTAGAATTAACTTTTCTAATTTCTACATTATTAAGCTCCGCAGTTAATGCTATTTTGTTTCTTGTTTCTAAAAAACCAAATTCAGATAAAATATTTTTTGGTAAAATGTTTTTAAAACATTTAGCCGCATCATCTCGTTGATTTTTCTCGCAAAGTAAATCTCCTAGTTTTTGATAAGCTTGTCTATAATTTGGTTGACTTTGCAATGCTTTAATTAAATTAGTTATTGCTTCATCGTATTTTTTTTGTTCTGATAAAACCAAACCTATTTTATAATAAATTAATGATTCTTGTTTGTTTTTGGCATCACTCTTTAGCAAACTTTTGTATATTTTTATTGCTTGATTTAATTCCCCTTGTGCTTGCAATGTTTCACCTAATTTTATACAAAATTGGGCATTAGTTGATTTTGGATTACAATTAATAGCTTGCTGATAGTAGTGAACTGCTTTTTCTTGTAAACCTTGCTTGTTAAAAATATTTCCCAAATAGAAATATGACCAACCAAATCTAGGATTTAACTGAATAGCTTTTTCTTGATATTTGATAGCTTGTTCAATTTTATTGTCTTTTTCTAGAACATCACCTAATTTATGACAAACTAAAAAACTATCAGGATTAGCTTCTAGAGCACTTTCATAACAACTAATTGCTGCTTCTATTTTTCCTGTTTTACTTAATAAATCACCTAAAAATAAATAATATCTATCTTTTTCTGGCTCTAATTCAATAGCACGTTCACCAGCAATAATGGCTTCTTCGATTTTACCATTTTGTTTAAGTTGTTCAGCACTTTGAAAATACTGTTCAGCTTCTGTTTTTTGTGTTTGCTCTTTCATTATTTGTAACTCTTCTCTTGTTTTTATTGCCAATTAAACTGCTTATCTAAAAGTTCTTCTAACATCTTATTATATGGTTTAAAGAAGTCTGATAAAGTCGAGCCCATCGAATCATTCACTGGATCATAAGAACCAGGATTATACTTTTTATACTCTGCATTTTCGTAAGCTGGTAAACCTAAAAATTCAAACACTTCTCCCATGGTTGAATAAGGGTTAGTAGAAAGATCTTCAAAACTGATAACCAGTAATTGTTCTCTCAATTAACCGTTGCCCTTTGTTGTTATCATTTCCAAATTCTAATAAAAATTCATCCCATTTTTGCTCAATATTTACTATTACATTAGGCAGAATACTTTTATTAATAAAAATTCCATCGTTTAATAGCCTAAACAGTAAAATAAACCCTTTACTTTCTAAAAAAGAGTTTAAGTCTTTTAAATCGTTATAGTTATCTTCTGCTATAATCACTTCTATTTTTATTTTGTCATAATTAATAGATTTTAGGATTTCAAGTTCTCCTCCTTCAGTGTCTATGGACAATAAATTTATTTCATTAATCTTATATTCACTAAGGATAGACATAAAATTCCTAAGCTGGACGTAGTAAACTTGTATCTCGGATTCTCTATCAATAAATCGTCTTTCTATCATTTGGATATGCTTTTTTTCATATTCTCTGACTAAACCACTCAGTATAGAAGCTTCTAAAAATAAAGCTTTTTCTTCTTCTTTTGCTATTGCACAATTAATACAAATAGATTTGCGATTGTTTTTCAAGGCCATAAATGTTTTTTTTCTTGGTTCAATTAAAATACCTTGCCAGTTTTTTTCTTTTTCAAAATAATAAGTGTTGCTTGCTATTATCCCATTAGCTGCACCTATCTCTACAAAAAAACCATTATTTAGATGTGGAAATACATATTTAGCTAGAAATACATCTTGTCTATCTTTAGAGTAATACATTGGGTTAGTTTTTCCTTAATTGTTTATTTATTAATTCTAAAATTATTAGAAAATGTTTTTTTCAAAGACTTTTGTGCTTCACTTGTTTTGATACATTATATAATTTTTTAACTATTTAAAATTATATTAATGTCTATTAATCTCTACCTAATTGTCAACCTTGATCATCTCATTTTTCTTGTTTTTTTCTAACCTTCTTAATCTTCTATTTAAAATTGCTGTTGCTACTGAATACAATTTATCATCCAGTTCATTTCCTTCTTTTAGTCTTTTCATAATGTTTTCCCCTAACTCTTCTTGAATTTTTTCCTCTTGAGTATCTTTTTTCTCTCTTTCTTTTTTACTCCGATTAGCTTTTTTATATTCTAATTCTATTCCAGGATAATATCTACTTAATTGAATATTTGCTAGTTTCAAAGTTTCTCCATATTTTTCTACAGTTCCTACTACTGTACTAGCTATGATATTTTCAATAGCTCTTTCTAAATCTTTTTCCGTTATCACATTACTTGGTTTCCCTCCTTCTTCCCTCGAACAATAGTATGTTTGATAGTTGCATATCAAACACGGAGTTTTTTCTAATCGCCATTCTACATACTCTTTTATGTTTAGTTCTTTTGCTTTTCTATCTCCTGCTGTTAACACTTGTTTTCTTTGTCTTTCATAGTTATACATTGACTCTATTCTTGCTAAAGGTTTTCTTAACAATATCATGGATATTGTTTTATATTCCTCTCCTTGAGGTGTTGGCATACACACATGGTGTCCAGATATTGCCAACGCTTGGCTATGTTCCAATATAAAATTTTCTAATATATCCTTCGTCACCACTTTATGATTGCCCAAATCACACTCATAATAATTTTCTCTAAAGTTTTTTTTAAGTGCATATTGTATAGAAGTTCCTGCATTTTTATATATATGATGATGAATCAATATTGTCCTTTTCATTCCTATTTCTTGATGGTTTTTACTTTCACTTCTTGCCTTTACAACATTCCAATATTCCTGATTCGTTTCTCATTCACAAATTTTTTAACTTTTCCTATTTCATAAGCAGCGATCGCCTCTTTTACCTGGCCATTTTCCAATAGTGCATCCCCATATTTGTGGTAAACCCATGCTGGTTGCTCTGCTTTTTTGGCTATTTGTTTTTGTAACTTTTCTCTTACTAACTCCATATTTTCCTCTGCTTTTTTCCTTCTTATTATTCTCTCTGGTTCATTTTTCCCTTCTTTTTGTAAATCAATTTTCATCTTTTCTCTTCTAATTTTATTCCACTGACTTCAATTCTCCCAATTTCCCCAACATCCAGCCACCACCTCTAAGTTCCTAATTTCTTACCAGATATTTTCTGTAGTTACTTTCTCCCCCTTTACCTTCTCACACCAACTTTCTAGCGCTTTCACTTCTGGCTTTTCCCAATAAGGTAACTTAAATGTTTTCCTAAATTCCTCTGCCTCTTCTTTCCTCCTCATCATTGATTCTGTCGAAACTTTCCTGGGATTTTTCCCCACCTCTGGATCTCCCATTATTTTATTTTTTTCCACCTCTCTCTCATAAAAATTTAATTGGCTTTCCTCAAACTCTAACCCCATAAAACTCATTATATTTGGTAATACATTCCCAGGACTTTCTACCAAAGCATCATAATCAAATATTATTGTTTTATAATTTTTCGCCATTTCTCCTATATACTTATATACTTCTATTATTCTTTTTGTATAATTTTTATAGCCTGCTTCTGTCGCCTCAGCATCTGGGTGGTTCCAATATTTTCTTGCCCCTTCCACCCTTGATAAATAAGCATGAATTGGATCTCTTACCAAAAATAACAGCAAACATTCACAATGTTTTTCCATCTGTTTCAATGTTTGCTTTGACCATTCTAAAGATGCTTGATGTTCCGATGTTTCCTTAAACCCCACTACTTCTGCTTCTGGATTTGGTTTTGTCGAGTATTTTTCCCTCATTTTTCTTTTGAATTGTAAGGGGTTTTCATATATCGGCGGCGGGTTATTTTTAGAACTATTCCAGGGTTCATAAAACATTTCCACTGCCTGATGAGCGTCTATTAACGCTGTTGCTATTGTTGTCCCACTTCTCGGCAGACCTAATAAACATATAAAATTTTTTATTTCTTTCATGCTAACGCTTTTTCTTTTTCTTAAAACTTTTTTCTTCTCACCCATAGCCTGACAACCCAGCCCCTATGGACTTGAATTTTATTCACCTATTTTCCTCTCTACCAAACCCCATCCTGGCACACAATCCTGCGCCCTTTGATAATTCTTCATTGCTTCTTCCCCATTCCCCTGAGCCTCCCACAGCTTCCCCAACTCATAATAACCCCAGCCACTGTCTGGTTTATGTGCCAACCCTTGTTGATAGTAGGATATCGCCCCATCTAAATCTCCCTTTGCCGCCAACGCCTTACCTAAGTTGAAATAATTGTAAACGAACTCTGGTTCAATGTCAACCCCCTGACGAAATTTATTAATCGCCTCATCCCAGTTTCCCGCTCTTACCAACTCATTCCCCTGCCGCAAACACTCTTTCACATTTGCCTGCTTCACAACCAGCTTCAGCCACACAAAACTTAAATCCCTTTCATCCTCCCCTACTCCAGCTTGTTTTGGGTTGATCGTCTGCTCTACTTCTATCCAGATCCTCGTCTCTTGATCTGGTTGTATTTGTACTGGTACTGACCAGGCGAAAGACTCTGGCTGCGGAATACTTACCTGTTGCACGAGTTCTCCTACCCCAATGGTAAAATTATTTTCCCCTGCTAGGTACGGTAACATATATCCCTCCACTCCCAACTCAAATACTGGATAATCACTCTCCAGGGAAAATTCTACTTTTTTCCCCACCATCCCATCATCCATTAACCCTTGAATTTCCCCTAATCTCACTTCCCCTTCTACGATTAAATTACTCATTCCTTCTCCTCCCCTGCCAGTTGCTTCAGAAAATCATCAAACCAACTCACTACCGCTGCCATTGAATAGCCTTTTTTCATTGTCTCTATGGCATTCCGAGACATTTGATTCCACAAACTGGCATCATTATACAACCTGATCACTTGTTCGGCAAAATTTTCTGCTGTATCTCCAATCAAAACTTCTCGCCCAGCTTCCAAACCCATGCCCTCCGCTGCGATGGAAGTTGCTATCACTGGCACTCCATAACTTAAGCTGGTTAAAATTTTCCCTTTTATCCCTGCTCCATATCTTAATGGGGCTACTGACATTTTTACCCTGTTAAAATAATCAGTAATCTCTGGCATATGCCCTAACACAGCTACACTTTCTGAAGCCAAATCTAAAATTTCCCCAGGCGCTTCTGCTCCAATTATATACAACTTGATATTTTTGATCTCTTCTTTTACCAAAGGCAACACTTCTTTCACAAAATGAACCATTGCATCTACATTGGGTGTATGTCTAAACCCGCCAATAAATACTAGATTTTCCCTTTCCTCAAAGCTTGTCGCAGAACCATATATCTCTCGTGGCATATGAAAGAAGCCCACATTTTTTATGTCGGGAAATTCTTCCTTGAGCATTTCTCTTTCTTTCATACTGACCACTAAACTAAAGTCAGCTTTTCTCATCAACTCTAATTCAATTTCTTTACTTCTTTCTGCTTGTTTTGCTACTTCTTTATCTTTGGTTAATTCTGCTTGTCTTCGCTCTCGCAAAAAATGTAAATCTACTGTATCATAGATAATTTTTGCTTGGGGTGCTAACTCTTTCACCGCATCCATATACTTATGAGCTACTCCCATGCGCGAGATATAAACAACATCATACATCCACCCATAAGTCCTTAAATACTCTTTAATATCAGTGACATAGGAACAGTACAAACATTCTACCCCAATTCTTTGCAACTCTGTTGTGTATTTTGCATCATATAAAAGATTGTCTGGAGCAAAAGTTACCTTATAACCCAATTGCTGAAATATCTTAATCAAATTCACTGCGGTTACTGACCCAGAATCCTGATCTGGTGTTAAAATAGTTGCATCCAACATCAACAATCTTTTTTGAATCTTTCTTTCCCGCTCTTTTAATGGTTCTTCCCCATTCTTCCTAAAATTCTGTAAATCTTTTTCCCATTTACCGAAAAATTTCTCTTGATTTACTACCTGATATTTCTTCACTCCTTTAGTTACGTCTGTCCCTGAAGATATTCCCTCAAAATGCACTATTTGCGCTAAGGGTTGATACAGTACTTTATAACCTGCTTTCTTCACAGCAAAAGCTAAATCACTATCTTCATAATAAGCTGGGGTGTAACGCACATCAAAGCCGCCAATTTCATCCCATAACCATTTTGGCAGCATTATTCCCGCCCCTGAACAATAGTCAACTTCTCGTAAATAACAATATTCTGGTTTATTCGGCTGATCCATTCTGCCATAATTCCAGGCTGATCCATCTTGCCAAAAAATGCCCCCTGCTTCCTGTAATTGTCCATTTCCGTAAAGAAATTTTGCTCCCACAAAACCTGCATCTGGCACATTTTTAAATGTCTCTAACATTTCCTCCAAACAATTGGGCATGACTACAGTATCATTATTCAGCAGAAAGATATACTCTCCCTTTGCTAATCCCCCCCCTTTATTACATGAACCGAGAAACCCTAAGTTCTCTTCGTTATAAACATATCTTATGCCCTTAATTTCCGCCAACACTTCTCTGGTGTTATCTGGGGAATGGTCATCCATAACTATTACTTCGTAGGGAATTGAACCATCCATCACTGCCTTCAGTGAGCGGATACAATTATATGTATAGTGAACTTTGCCATAAACGGGAATAATAATTGAAACAACTGGTTTATCACTGGTATTCAGAGTTAATGGGACTGGTTCTACTGGCCGTAAATGTTCAATCATTTCTACTGGATAAGCAAACTCGCGGTTGTGCATGGCATAAGTATTCCGTAACTGCCATCCCAGCAAATCGTTTTCAGCTTCAAAACTTAGCCCCAAATCATACACCTTAATCGCCTCTAAATATTTCCCCTGTCTAACTAATAAATTACCCAAATGTAAATATTTATCTGGGTCTTTAGTTTCCCTTTCATCTCTGCCTAAAAACCAGGGTAACTCAGGCGCTAACTGTCGCCCTTGATGGAAAGATTTTTTGGCTTCTTTTTCCTGGTTCAGGTGTTTAAGCGCTTCCCCGAGACCATAGTGAGACCAGTGAAAATCGGGGAAGATAGCGATCGCCTGCTCATAAGCTTTCGCCGCTCCTTTCCAATCCCCCATTTTTGCTAATGCTTTCCCTAAACCATAATGATACCATGCTTCTTGGGGATTTAGTACCACCGCCTGACTATAGGCTTCTGCCGCCTCCTGAAAACGCCCCAACTGCAAAAATACATTACCCAAATGCAGTTTTAATTTCCCCAAATCTGGATTTATTTTACTTGCTTCTTTATATACTGCAACCGCCTCTGTTAACCTGCCCAACTGCTCTAACTTTCTCCCCAGTAACAATACTGCCCGTGTATTTTCTGGATCTTGTTTGAGCTGGGCATAATAACAATGAATAATTTTCTCTTGCGCTGTTGCTGCCAATTGAGGATTTTTCTGCCCTGCACGACTATAACAATCTAATGCTTTATGCCACTTTCCCTCTGCTAAGTGATCATCCCCCAACCCTAACAACTCTTCTGCTGCAGCCCCTGCATTTTTCCTTACAGCTTGATATAAGTAGCTGTTGGCCTGTTGTTTGCGCCCCAACTTACTCCAAGCTCGCGCTAAATTACGATATATTAGGGCTGATCCTGGTTTACAAGCCAAAGCTTGCTCATATAATTTAATTGCCGAGTGCCATTTACCTTGCCCTATTTTTAAATTGCCCCAACTTTCATAAACTTCCCCCCAGTCTGGCTGAAGTTTCAGAGCTTGGTGATAAGACTCCTGAGCTTGTTCCCAATCCCCCATTTTTTCATAAATATCCCCCATAAGCTTGTAGGCTAAAGCATCCTGGGTATTTGCTTGACAAACTGCCAAAGCTGCCTCTAACCTCCCCAGACTCAAATACTTTTCTACTGCTAATTTTAAATAACTTCCCGAATTTGCACCCATTGTCTCTCTTTATTGTTAACTTATATATTACTTATTTTCCCCCATCTCAATTAGACTCTAACAGCTCTATAATTATTTGTCAAGAGAATTTTTTTATTTGTTTCAGGAGATTTATGAGTGACCAAGAATTGAAATTTCAAGAAAAGCTGGCTCAATTTGAAGCTCAAATTAGACAAGCTCAAGCAGAAATGGCCCAGTATAACGAACAAAAAATTGAACCTCTCAATGAACAACTAGCTTTAGCTCAACTGCAGGTACAAGAAACCCAAGAACATTTACTCCAATCCTATCTGGAGCAGAAAAAGTTACGAAAACAATTACAGCGATCGGATCTTGACAAAGAATATTTAGCCCAACTATTAGCCCAAGAGCGAGCTGATAAAGAATACTTAGCTCAACAACTCAAATTAGCTCAATTACAAGTATATGAAATTCAGTATTTAACCGAACAATTGGAATTAGCTCAATTCCAGCTTGCTGAAACTCAAGAGGAGTTATTTAAATCTTATGCAGCACAACAACAATTAGAAGCTAATTTTGACCAATCCCTGGAGCAAATTCAACAAGCAGAGGAATTGTTAACCGTGCTTGTAAACTCTAATAATGGTTAATGGTTAATGGTTGATGGTTAATGGTTGATGGTTAATGGTTCATTCAACTATCAACCTCTGAAATACAATTAATTGATTCTATAAGACTAAATTGTTAATTCTTGTCAAAAAAGCCCTAGACTTAGCTAATTCTAATTCACCCCAATCAAATCTAGATAAGACTTTTTCCCACTGGATCTCAGCTAAAGGGATGCGAGTTTCGTCTGCACAAACTGCTTGGAGCATAAAATAACCTGTTTCTAACAATTCCCCAAGATTTATGATTGTGGCAAAACCGCAGTTTTTTGCTTCTGATTTCTGGGGATAAAGCTTGGCTACATCCAAACGCTGTACAGTCAAATAACATTCGTCAAACATTTTGCCTTGGGTAATTAACTCTAATCTCAAAATCGGAGAATTTTTCCCTAAAACCCAGCCACCTATTTCTATCCCTTCCGCTTTACTAATCTGATATAATTTGGGATGATCTAGAGAAAATCCTAACAATAATTCCTCTTGCTTTTCACTAACTTTTACAACATTCGTAATTCTAATTAATTCTTTGTCACTGGTTAATGTTCCCCAACCAAAAACAGGGCCAGAATTATATATTTCTACCTTCCCAAATTCACCTATTTCAGGAGATCGGCTAGGTTCGTCGAGTCCTTCCTCTCCCATAAACCCACATTCCACTCTCCCTAAAATACCCCTACTGCCATCTTCCAAAACCACCCGCATAATTAACTCAACCTTAGCCCCTAATTCTACCGTAGTATAAAACCCACTGTTTTCTGCCCCAGACACAGAAGGATAAACTTGAGCGACATCAGGACGGGGTATATTTACTTCAGTTGTAGCAATTACTTCATCTCCCAACAGCAATTCTACGCTCCTGGCGGGGGACTGCTTACCCAACACCCAACCACTCACCACTACTGCATCGGCGCTTAACTTAGCTCCTGGTTGGGGAGAGTCTAGTGCAGCTTCCCACAAACTCGCTTCTGGATCTTGATTTAATAAGACCACTCTCTTCACATCCACGGCCCCTTTAGCCAGTTGCTGACGAACGTAAAACAGTTTTTCTTCTAGCTCATCAGTTTCTTCCAGACCCCCTATTTCTTGATAGCAATTCAGCCAGATTTCTCCATGTTTAAGATAATGATAATTAACTTTATCTACTAAAACATCTGGCAATTTTCCTAATTGCAGTTGAGTGATGATTCCTGCTATATTATTGGGGCGAACTCCATGAAAATGGACAATTTTTGCCTCTGGGTTTACTTCCCAATAACTCCGCCAATTGAGGCTTAAAGGTAACTCCTGCCATTCCCCTGCAAAATAGTTTTTATAGGCTCCAGCCACATAACCCTGTCTGACTAATTCTGCTATTTTTTCCCCAATATATTTATTAATATCTTGATAAACCAATTGCATATTGGCAACATTAATTAACATTACCCCAGGATTAAATTCTCCTCTAGCTACAGCAAAATAGTCACATTTTATTTCCTGCAATTCTTCCACCATATCCTTGAGAAAAAGCACTGCAACATCTGTATATAATACTGGGCTTTGAGCCCAGGCCATTTCTTCTGCTATCTGGGGTATTTCCGCACTTAAAAAAGCTCCTGCACCTATTTGCAGTTCCCTTTCCCCAATAGTTTGGAGTTTGTCATAATGGGGAGTGCGTCTGGAAATAACCGTTACTCCCTGTCCCTGGAGCCACTCAGTTATTTCGTTTTCCGTGCCATCATAGAGACATACAGGCTCGAGGGAAGTATTTTGTTTTGCTGTATGCACTGCGACTTGAGCCAGTTTGACATCCTGGAGGAAGGAGGGACTCAAGTCAGTGAGAGTAAAGAACCACTTCATTTTTTCTTGCTCTTTGCTGGAAACAATGGGTTATACTCTACACGCTCATCTGATTTTTGTCAAGCCCCCTGCTGTTTAGTTGGTAGTTGCGCTTTAGCGCCTACTTGAATAAACTTTTTGCATGCATTCTATTAGTAGCGGAGTTGCGGAGTTGCGGAGTAGGGAGAGTTTTACATGAAATAAATATAAAAATTGATTTTGGTTTTAGTTTCGCACTCATGTCTAATAAACCATTAACCATCAACCATTAACTATTAACCAACCATCAACTACTAACAATGTTTATTGACTAGAGTGCGCGCTAAAGCGCAACTACTAACAATGTTTATTGTCGAGAGGCCGCTCTAAAGCGCAACTACTAACAATGTTTATTGACGAGAGTCCGCGCTAAAGCGCAACTACTAACAATGTTTATTGACGAGAGGCCGCGCTAAAGCGCAACTACTAACAATGTTTATTGACGAGAGGGCGCGCTAAAGCGCAACTACTAACAATGTTTATGAGAATTTTTGCAATTGCTCTTGCCAAGCTGGTAAAGGTTTTTCTGCTGGTATATACTTTAAAGATTTATTAATATAATTAGACATTTCAGTGAATTTTTTATGAGAATACATGAGCCAGGCTAGCCATTCCATTGTTGTCAAACGAGCGCGATCTTCTAAGAGACGCATCCATTCTTTTACCTCAGCTCCACTAAAAAAATTATCGATAACTTTTTCAGCATCTTGGGCTATTTTCATTGGTTCTAAATTATGATTAAAATTATTTTTTAAACAATTACAAGTGGGCTCTCGTAGCCACTTTGCTCTGCAACCCTTGAGTGCAATAAGACGCAGCACCACATCTACCATAGCAGCTTGTGGCTCTAAGCGAGTGTCAAACCCTCCAATGAGATTCAGACGATCTCGCCGATACATTATTTGGCTGTTACTCAGAGGTTGCCAGAGCTGCCAAAGTTTCCAAATATGCACATCTTCTAAATCTGGGAGATACTTCCAAGGCTCTACCATTGCTCCTCCGTCTCTGGCGCTTTTTTCTTTTGGGTTTAACTGCCAACTACTCAATACTAAGTCTAAAGTAGATGCCTCTGCTGCAAAACAAGCTACTTGCGCTGCTAAGGCTCCTGGTAACAACAAACAATCAGCATTGAGAAAAAGTACAAATTCCCCTCGCGCCAATTTCAACCCATAATTGCCAGCAGCTAATACTCCGAGTTTTTCTCCTGGGAAATAGCGAATTTTTCCTGGCTCACTTTCCTTCCCTACCCCATCATCTGCTACAATAATTTCATAGTCTGCATAAGTTTCCGAAAGAATACTTGCCACAGTCAACTCTTGGCCAGCAGACTTAGAAGTAATAATCACACTCACGGTGGGTAAATTTTTCCACTGCCAAGTTTTTAGCTGCCAGTTAGCTTCAGAAATTGTCCCTCTCCCATTTACATTCCCAGCAGTTTTATTTCTTTGCGCCTCTTTTCCCATATATGCCTCATTTTTGCCCCCTTGCACATGGATATAAGTATGTTCTTGGTGTACTGCTAGTACAGCTAAACTAGCATCTACCAATGGATAACCTCTGTTGAGAGCTTCATTTACCATCCAGTTATCCCAATACCCTCTCCCAACGGCGAATGGAGGTATCTTGGCATATAAATGTTTGGGAAAAACAAAGTAATCTTTTGCGTCGTGGGGAGCAAGACAACCCTGCTTCCCAACCAAGGAGCGTAAACTCTCTTCCCAGTTGGCTGCAAATGATAATTCCTTGAAAAGATCAATATTCCAGCGTCTGCCAATCATCAGAAACTTATCAAGTTCTTCCGATACTGCGGTAATGGCTTCTGTAAAATCATTCATTAAAATAATATCTGCATTTACATAAGCAACTATCTCGGAGTTTGCCTGTTTTTCTACCTCGGCAAAAATTCCATCCAACATGGGTGTGCCATATTCATTCAGTGTTACCTCTGGCACATGACAAATTCCTAACTCCTGACATAAAGCTCCTGTACCTTCTTCATCGCCAAAAAGGATAATTTGGGAAGCTAGCTTGAGCTTACTCCAGCTCAGAATAGCATTTCTCTGAATTGTCCCAATTAAACCAGAGAAGGGTTTTGGTACGGAAAATATAGTTATATTTACCTTGTTTTCTGTTGGTTTGACATACAGATACTCTTTTTGAGCTTGAAAGGGTATCATAGTTAATCGTTGATGGTTCATGGTTAGTAGTTGCGCTTTAGCGCCCTCTCGTCAATGAACATTGTTAATAGTTAGTAGTTGCGCTTTAGCGCCCTCTCGTTAATGAACATTTTAGTAGTTGCGCTTTAGCGCCCTCTCGTCAATGAACATTGTTAATAGTTAGTAGTTGCGCTTTAGCGCCCTCTCGTTAATGAACATTGTTGATAGTTGATAGTTGATGGTTGACGGTTGAATGAACCATTAACCATTAACTATTAACTATCAACCATTACAAGAAGAGTGTCAAGAAAAATTAAATGGATAAAGAAGATTCAATGCTGGGTAATAATGCTCAAGAAAAGTCAGCAGCAGATTATTTGAGCTTAGGCTATGAGCAGGAAATTATGGGGGATTATGAAAAAGCGCTCCAATATTATCAAAAGGCTATTCAATTAAATCCTCAACAACCTACGTGGGTGTTTGCTAGTTTAGCAAATCTTCTCTTGCAACAAGCAAAATTTGATGGGGCACAGGCTGCCTATTTGAATTTGATTGCTTTACAGCCTGACAATGCTGATGCTTATCGCGGTTTGGCTCAATGCAAAACTTCTCTGGGTGATCATACAGGGGCAATTCAAAGTTACCAAAAAGCGATGGAGTTAAATCCTCAACAACCAGTTTGGGTTTTTACCAGTCTGGGCAATCTGCTGTTGCTCGAGGGGAAAATAGATGAGGCAGAAGCTGCTTATAAAGCAGCAATTAAACTGCACTCGGATAATGCTGATGCTTATCGGGGTTTGGCTCAATGTCAAACTTATCAGGGTAATAATCTTGCAGCGCTAAAGAATTACCAAAAAGCAATTGAGTTAAATTCCCAACAGCCAGTTTGGGTTTTTACCAGTCTCGGTAGTCTGCTTTTTCAACAAAAGCATTATCTAGAAGCCCTTAATGTTTATCATGAAGCTTTAAAGTTACAAGCAGATAATGAAGCTGCCTATCGGGGTTTGGCTCAATGTCAAACTCAACAGGGTGATTACGCAGCAGCTATTGAAAGTTATCAAAAAACAATTGAGTTAAATCCTCAACAACCAGTTTGGGTTTTTACGAGTCTTGGAAATCTCTTTTTTCAACAACATGAAATGGATGAGGCACTTAATGCTTATAATCAGGCAATTAAGTTATATCCAAATGCTCCCGAAGTTTATCAGCAAAAGGGGGAATTTTTTGAGCAAAACGGAGAATTGGAACAAGCGATCGCTTGTTATCGTCGTTCTCTTGCAATTAAACCTCAGTCTTATTTAGCAGAAAAGTTAGCATTATTGTCTCAATGGCAGGAAACTCAGCAACAGCGGCCACTTATTTTAGAAAATCTTCCTATTGCAATTCCCAAGTTACCACAAGAGCCGAATAATGCAGATGCTTTCAGGGAAAAGGGAGACTTAGAAGCAGCGGTTGAGTCTTATCGGACTGAATTGAAATTAAATCCTAATTTGATTGAAGGTTATATTGGTTTGGGAGAAGTTTTAGTTGAGTTGGGAAAATTGGAAGAGGCTATAGTTTGTTATCAGCAAGGGCTAGAAATTAATCCCAAGTCACCAGAAATTTACGCCCATTTAGGCAATGCACAACAACAGTTAGGGAAGGGATATTTACAAGCAGCAATGGAGTCTTATGAGCAGGCGATCGCTCTTCAACCTGACTATCTACAAGTTTATCATCAAGCATTGGCAATTAAACCTGATGCTCCAGAAATCTATTTACAATTAGGAGATGCTCTCGCCCGAAAAAAACTGTTAACTCAAGCTTTATTTTTCTATCAAACAGCCTTTATGGTGCAACCGAAAAATGCAGCCATATCTTTTAAAATCGGTCAAGTTTTAGATAGACAAGGATATTGGGAAGAGGCGATGGAGTATTATACTCATGCTGTAGAAAATCACCCCCAAGAACCTGAATATAATTATCATTTAGGTAGAATGCTGGAAAAGCAACAAAAGTTAGAAGAGGCAAAATATTATTATCAACAAGCAACTATTTTAGATAATCAATCAGAGTTATATTATTCTGCTTTGGGGGATATTTGTTTAAAGAATGATGCTTGGTTGTCCGCAGCAGTTACTGCTTACAATCGGGCTAGAGAAATCAATCCTAATTCTGCTAATTTGGATCAAAAATTAGGGGAGGTTTTCGTTAAATTGGGGAAAGCAGTTAAGAGTTAGTAGTTGCGCTTTAGCGCCCTCGCGTGAATGAACATTGTTAAGAGTTAGTAGTTGCGCTTTAGCGCCCTCGCGTGAATGAACATTGTTAAGAGTTAGTAGTTGCGCTTTAGCGCCCTCTCGTGAATGAACATTGTTGATAGTTGATAGTTGAATGAACCATTAACCATTTACAGTTGAAAGCAAGGCAAGCTAAGGCGATTGGGGATTAATGACAGTAATCATAGTTCCAGGAATACATCAGCAGGAATTAACAGCAAGTTTCCTACTGGGGGTAACAACAGCACCAGTAGAATGGCTGATTTTTCCCACTCAAGACAAAAGCGCTTACTCAGGGAGTGATGTATTGAGATTCTTACATAAATCTAAAGGAAAGCCGTCTCGGGCAGAACCTGTGCTATTTATTTGTTTTAGTGCAGGAGTAGTGGGAGCAATGGGAGCGGCGATCGCCTGGGAATTTGCTGGTGGTCAAGTGAAAGCTTTGATGGCGGTAGATGGTTGGGGAGTTCCCTTAACTGGTAATTTTCCGCTCCACCGTCTTAGCCATGACTATTTTACCCACTGGAGTTCTCTTGCAGGGGCAAATAGTTTTTATGCTGAACCAGCAGTAGCCCATCTGCATTTGTGGAGCAACCCCCAAACAACTCTGGGTTGGTGGGTAAAAGCTCCAGGTTTGCAAGTGCGCTGCTCTGCTACTGAATTTTTCAGGATTTTCTTGGCAAAATATGAAGAATTGTAACAATTTTTTGGGTATTGGTCAGCAAGCCCTCAGACTCCCACAGGGAAATTTGACATAGAAAGCTTTGTTTAACAAGGAAAAAAGGCCATTCAGCTTAAAATTAGCTTAAAATTAAAATATTATTTAATAGCAAGTAATCGTTTTCCTAGTTGCATCATTAGCAACAAAATTAAAGATAAAGAGAAAAAGACCTAAAGTAGGAAGGGGACAAAATGGTTTCAAGTACGAGAACAATAAAACCACCATTGACTGTTACTCCCGAACGTCGAACAGGGGCCTATGCTTTAATCGATAGTCTCTGTCGTCATGGCGTAACCCATATTTTTGGCTATCCTGGGGGTGCAATACTGCCAATTTACGATGAATTGTATAGGGCGGAAGGACTCGGGGATATTAAACATATCCTAGTCAGACATGAACAAGGAGCAGCCCATGCAGCAGATGGCTATGCCCGCGCTACAGGAAAAGTAGGGGTGTGTTTTGGGACTTCTGGCCCAGGGGCAACAAACTTAGTCACAGGAATTGCTACAGCGCAGATGGACTCAATTCCTATGGTAGCAATAACTGGGCAGGTACCTCGCGCGGCTATTGGGAGTGATGCTTTCCAAGAAACGGATATTTATGGCATTACCCTACCAATAGTTAAGCATTCCTATGTGGTGAGAAACCCTAGAGATATGGCAAGGATTGTAGCAGAAGCTTTTAATATTGCCAGCAGTGGTCGTCCAGGGCCAGTTTTGATAGATGTTCCCAAGGATGTGGGGCAAGAAGAGTTTGACTATGTGCCAGTAAATCCAGGTGAGGTGAAATTAGCAGGATATCGTCCCACTGTCAAAGGCAATCCCCGTAAATTAAATGCGGCGTTAGATTTGATTGAAGAGTCAAAAAGACCTTTGCTCTATGTGGGTGGAGGGGCGATCGCAGCTAATGCCCATGCTCAAATCCAGGAATTGGCAGAGCGTTTCCAAATCCCTGTAACTACAACTTTGATGGGTCTGGGTGCTTTTGATGAACATCATTCCCTGTCTGTGGGAATGTTGGGAATGCACGGTACTGCCTATGCTAATTTTGCTGTTACTGAGTGTGATTTGTTAATTGCTGTGGGGGCAAGGTTTGATGACCGAGTGACTGGGAAGTTAGATGAGTTTGCCTCCCGTGCTAAAGTAATTCATATTGATATTGACCCAGCAGAGGTGGGGAAAAATCGCCGCCCCGAAGTGCCAATTGTGGGAGATGTGGGTTTGGTTTTAGAACAACTTCTCGAAAGAGCTAAGGAGTTGGAACTGCCTTTGAAACAAGGGAGGACTCAAGATTGGTTGCAGCGCATTGAACGCTGGCGCTCAGATTATCCTCTCGTTGTGCCTCGCCATCAACCTACTCTCTCTCCCCAAGAGGTAATTGTGGAGTTGGGTCGTCAAGCTCCCTGTGGATATTATACAACAGATGTAGGTCAACATCAAATGTGGGCAGCTCAATTCTTGAAAAATGGCCCGCGTCGTTGGATTTCTAGCGCGGGGTTGGGAACGATGGGCTTTGGTATGCCAGCGGCTATGGGGGCAAAGGTGGCTTTGCCAGATGAACAGGTGATCTGTATTAGTGGTGATGCGAGTTTCCAGATGAATCTGCAAGAGTTGGGAACTTTGGCTCAGTACAATATTAAGGTGAAAACGGTCATTATTAATAATGGCTGGCAAGGAATGGTGCGTCAATGGCAGCAGGCCTTTTATGGGGAACGTTATTCCTCCTCCAATATGCAGGCGGGAATGCCAGACTTTGAACTGTTGGCAAAAGCTTATGGTGTCAAGGGAATGGTAATCAGCGATCGCGCTGAACTCGCAGATAAAATTGCGGAAATGTTAGCCTATGATGGCCCAGTTTTGGCAGATGTGAAGGTAACTAAGGATGAAAATTGTTATCCGATGGTTGCTCCAGGTAAGAGTAATGCTCAGATGATTGGACTGCCAGAAAAAAATAAGCTCGCTCAGGCGATTGAGTTGATTTATTGCAGTAATTGTGGGGCAAAAAACCCTGCAATTAACCATTTCTGTCCTGAATGCGGTACCAAGCTTTAACTGTTGATGGTTGATAGTTGATGGTTGATGGTTGATAGTTAATGGTTGATAGTTGATGGTTGATAGTTGAATGAACCATTAACCATTAACCATCAACCATTAACTGTTAAATGTCGTCGGGGATCACCCATTTAGGAGACTCGGTAAGTTTTTTCAGGCGGGCAGCCTCTGCTATTTCTAACATACTATCTAAAGAAGTTTCTTTAATAAATTTAGCTGCTTCGGCTGCGTGTTCGAGGTGAGGGCATTTATCTCCTAAAATACATCCATTAATACAGTCTTGAACGCAGTTTACAGTAGTTGCCAATTTTCTCTCCTTTTTTCGCTCTCTTGAAAAATTGTAAAGGAAATTTCACTGGGTGATGCGAAAAATATTCCTGGCTGGTTTTCGGGGTTGAGACAAGGGGTTTAAACCTGGGGTGTTGATTTTGGCTCAACTTTAATAACGTAATTTCATACACTTTTTCTCTTGAATGTACCTTACTTAGATTCAAATGCAATTTTTCTTTTTGATAACATTGATGCTCCTAAAATTT
>JADQBC010000139.1 GCA_016903655.1 Gomphosphaeria aponina SAG 52.96 = DSM 107014 | reverse complement strand
GGTTAATTACAAAAAATAAGTTCATACATTATTTATCCAGTTGGTGGGGATAAATATGCTCTGGTTTTATCCCCCCAACCCCCCTTTGAAAGGGGGGCTATTCTCTATTTTGGTACAAAAAGTGTATTAAATTACTTTTTGATATTGGGTCAAGAATCAACACACTAGATTGGACCCACTAAATCAAGCAAAACAGGGGGACTTTTATTCCCCATTACTCCCCCAAATTTGGGGGTTATACCAATTTGCTGAAAAAGTGAGAAATATGAAGAAAGTCACCCCATCTCTCCATCACCTGTTTCTCTTACTCTTTAATAAAATTGGGATAAGAAATCCAGAAAAATTCACTATAGCCTAAATCTCGCCAACGTTGAATTCGTTGTGATGTGCTATTATCTTGAAACAAAGTAATTTCTTGCTCTGCTTCTAAGTAATAAACACTCCCCGCAGGAGCTGCATAAACTTGTGGGGCCGGGGTGCTAATATTATCATTAAATCGCATTCTATTACTAATCACTAAGGGTTTATCTGTAACAAAACTCACTAAACATCCTTTTTCTTGATTTGGGTTACTGGGATATGCAGTTGTCCATTCCCAAGGAGAGGCTTTACAATAGGAATGGTCATTATATTGTTTTTGCCTTCTTTCAAAAACCCCAGGGGTCACTAAATAGGCAATTTTTTTCCCTGATTTTTTATAATTTACTTGAGAAACCTTTTGTATTTTTTGCCATTGTTCGCCTAATTGTTGACAGCTTTCAAGAATAGCATAATGTCCTTCTCCACCTAAGCGAATACTGTAGGAATTCTCGCTTAAATTTAACAATTCTTTTTCATCTTTTGCTTCAATGCTTATAGCTAAACTCCACCCTTCTTGCAAACGAATTGCATTTTCCACAAAGTAACCATCTGCATCCAATACTTGACCTGTTTCTTGGTCAATGCTGTTATGAGAACGAGTTTCAATTTGCCAAGGAATAGAAAAAGTTTTAGGGATTTTTTCCCATGTTTTAGCTGAAATATGACCATTTTCTAAATATTCTAAAATTGTTTGATAATTTAAGTAAGCAGGATAATTAGGTTCTGAATTATTATCAAAACAAGGTTCATTTTGAAAAACCATTGGTTGAGGACGATTAGGATCAGTTTCTAGTAAATTATGCAAAGGATGATGATTATCCCAACTTAAGGGAATGAGAGGAATAGGAGTTAAAACATTATCAGTTTTACATAAACATTCCCTATCATAACTAAGGGGAAAAGGAAAATAAAGTTCGTTATTAAAAGTTAGAAATACTCCTTTTAACTTTAAATTAATATCTGACTGAATTAAACCCCTAATAGCTCCAACAAGAGCATGACTAGGAGGGGGAAATATACTCCCAGCCCATGCTCTTTCCCCAGGGGAGAAAGGTTTCCCATCACGGAAAAGAAGAACATCTAGGGGAGTTATTTTAAACCATTTCATATTATTCATCATTTCCTCCTTTTTTAGGTTTAATATTGCGATTTCTCAGGACAAAAGCAGCTAGTTTTAACCAGTTTTTGATTTCCTTTTCGACAGGGGGAGGGGTATGATTAAAAATAGCAGTTAAGGTTTCTTGTAATTTATTTTGAAAACGGTTTTTATCTTCCCCATTTAAACCTTCTCTACGGTCACAAAATGCCCTTGTCCAAGGTTCAATTGCTGAAGGATATGGTGCGGGATGTTGTTCCCATATTTGTGACGCTATTTCAAATAAACTGGGGGCAAGGGGTTTATTTAATTTCAGTTCAATCAATTCTTTCCATTGAGAAAAAACATCAAATGGGGCAGTTGCTTGTATTTTATTACCATTGCCAAATAAAACTCTCACTTGTACTGCATCTTTCTTTTTATTTTGATAATCATAATCTTTTGCTTTTTTCTCTGCTTCCCAAAGATTTTCTAAAGCAATTCCTAGGGGAACAGAATGATGAGCAATTACAACGCCAAAGCTAACCGTAGCTTTTTGTCCCATTGTAAATAGGGGACGAGATTCATCTTTTTTTAACTGCCAATAATTGCCAGTATCATTAAATTCACCACAAGGGTCTTCTTCCCCTCGAAAACATCGTCTTATATCCCATAACCAGTTATCCCATTCCCAGAGATTACTATAAGCAAGAACATCATCTCCCCCACTATAAATTAATCTTCCTGCATAACGTTCTTCTGTGAGATAAGGAACAAGACGATTAGAGAAATCCAATAAAGCACGACTGAGATAATTATGGGTAGAGGGACCCATCCGCTTTTGAATTTCAATTAAGTTATTAAAAGAATCTTGAATCACTAAATCTTCTGAAACAGT
Source organism: Gomphosphaeria aponina SAG 52.96 = DSM 107014 (assembly GCA_016903655.1). GTDB lineage: Bacteria > Cyanobacteriota > Cyanobacteriia > Cyanobacteriales > Gomphosphaeriaceae > Gomphosphaeria > Gomphosphaeria aponina. The sequence goes on along the minus strand of JADQBC010000139.1, from coordinate 10,460 downwards.
ATTGTTAGGAATATAGTCTTTATATTGACCTAATTTTTCCCCTTTTAACCATTTACTCATCCCATCACCATCTCCTGTGGCGATAACATACCAATCAGTGGGATTATTCCCTTCATTAAAATATTGATTAATGCAGTTTCGCAGTTTCTTTTCTTCTTCTTTTTTAACCTGTAAATTCTCACCATTATCTAGGGTAAAATCTTCTATTAACCACCCGACATTAACTAATCGAGGATTTAACCAATTTTCTTTTTCTTTATTTTCATCTATCCAAGGAATGCCCCAACTTATTTTACTGGCTTTCTTTGTCCATTGAAATGTCTGTGTTATTTCACTACAAGCTTGAATATAAACTGACTCCATTTCTGGATAACATTTTAACCATCCTGCCACCCCTGAACTTAAATCGGGATAACAGTAAGGAATTTTTTTACCAGAGTCATTAAATAACAATTCAGGTAAAACTAAATGTAACCCACGCTTTAAGACTTCTGTAGAATTAAGTTGCTCATTACCATCAAATAAACCTCCTTGATTTTGCCAATATTGACGAGTATCCCCTTCAGTTACTTTTTCCTTGTTATTATTAGGTTGGGGATAAACCACAGAACCTAAACCAGAAATAGTAGAACGGGGATAAAATGAGGTAGGAATGCGCCAATTACGGCTATTTTTCACTGTTCCTAAACTTAATCGCAATTGGTCAAACAAATACCCCCACCATGAACTGATATTTACTGTTAAATTAGGCTTATTTTGCGCTACTGCTTGAATAAATTGCTGTTCTTCTGCTGTAAAAAGTTTATGCCCTTCATTTAATTGACAAATATGATTTAAATGTTCTTGCCATTGTTGAAATTCATCAGAATTGTTGGTAATCGACCAATAAAGGGGATCTTTTGTATCATTAAGGGGTAATGCTGTCCAGTAGGTTTGCCATTGATATTTCAACCATTGATTCCATGTAGGATGTTCCTGTCTTAATTCTCTTGTCCAATGTCTATTTTCTAATTCTTGAAAAACTTTTGTCCCTAATACTAACCATTCATTAATAACTATTTCCCTTGCAGTTTGCATAGCACTTTGCAATTTATCTTGAGGTAATAACATCACAATTACATTGGGAAATCCAGCAGTTAAAATGGCTTTATCTGTAGGTTGTTGGATCTCCTTTGTTGAAAAATCATCCCAGTTTTTTTGTAATAACCAATGGTCAATTAAAGGTTGTTGAAATAAACTAGGATAAATAAAGCAATCTGCACCATAAATATTTGCTAATTGCCAACAAGTTTTAGCTGATAAATAGTGTAATACCCAAGAACCTGCCCAAAAGTCTCGCATTTTACGACTTGCTTTGATCATCTCTTGAATGGGGCTAAAACTAAAAGTAGCAAGATAAGGAATTTGAGGTTGAGAGTTATGGTTATTATATCCTGTTAATGTCCCTGCTATGGCAGAAACAAGACTAGCGTGACTCCAAATAGAAGCATCAGGCAAAATTAAAGAAGCAGGAAGGAGAAAATTATCTTGATTTCCTAATTTTTGACAAATTATTTCAGGTAAACATCGCCATAACCACCAGTGAATTTTTTTTAAGTCTTGAATTTCAAAAGAATCAAGACTTCTTTCTGAATTGTTGGCATAATTATTTGTTTGTCTAAGAAGATTTTGATAAATACTTCCTGTTAAAGATAAGTCAAAATTTTTCCCCGAAAGAAGATGAGAAACAGTTAGTTTCTCTTGATTTTCAATATTATTTTCAAGGAATTTTAAAACTGTTCTATCACTAGCGTTAGCAATTTGTTCAGCAAGGGAAATAATCTCAGAATTAACAGAAGGATGAGTCAATATTTCTTGTATATCTTGCCAAGAAGATATTTCCCTAATTTCATCATTAAGATATCTCTCAATTTCATCTAGATTAAATGGTTGCAGAAGTCCTTTAATTTTAGCTATCCAATAGGTTTGACTCATAAATTATTCATAAAAAAATCACTCATTTCATTTTAACTCCTGCTCACCAAATATTTTATTAAGATTTTTTACAGTTTATTATACCATTTTTCTAAAGGCGTGATAGAGATACTTTATGTAATATTTAAGTCCACTCAGTTAAAAATCCAATAATACCATTTTGATTAAACCATGATAGATATGCAGCCCTGAAAAGCTTTATGATATCGTAAAGCTTTTCAGGTGTTCTTCCTCATCTATTTGCGATCGCTAAAAATTTAGCCATTAATCTCTATCGAGAAGAGGGATTCACCAAGGACCGATAGGGGTTTGAAAAAATTTAGTTTCAAACTTATTCTTTCCTTAAAACTAAATTTTTTTAACTGAAGTTAATCAGGTTTTAAAGTAAAAAAAGTAATTTTACCTTTCTTTTTCTGATATTCTGTAAATCTCATAAATTCTAAATCAAGCTCGTTTAAAGTAATTTGATAATTAAAAGTTTTATAAACAGAATTAAGCCCTGGATAACTAGGGGAATGATTATTTTTTGCAGTTTCTTCTAGCTGCTCAAATTTCTTAGTAGTATGTAAGCCTATTTCTTCTTTTAAAGCTCGATAAGCTGCAAATTCTGGGGTTTCCCCTCTTCTAATTTTTTCTGCTAGGTTACTTAAACCTCTTTTTCTCACTGCCCCAGTAAAAAATATTTGTTGATCTTCCACTAAAGTAAACATTTTCTCCCCTATTTTCACTTTAACTTTAATTGAGGCTATTCTAGTAACTCTTACTAATTGATTATCTATAATTTCTAAGATTGTTTCTCCTGCATCTATTTCATTTTTCAAGTCTTCAATATTTTTTGTTCCTTGAGTATGGGACCATTTTTCTAGGTCAATATTATATTTTAAGAGCAAAGTTTTTAAATCATCTATGTTCATTTTTTTATCATTCATATTTGTTGTACAGCTTCCAAGTTTTTTGAGCATCTTCTGCCAGGCGCTTTCTTAAATCAAAAGGTAATAAAACTTCTACATTATATCCCCAAGCACGCAAACGCATAATAACATTATTATCGTTAAGGCGATAGGGAACTTTACAATATATATCATTTTGATTAGCTTCAACCCTATCTAATAAAAGTTGTTTTTCTTCAGGTTTAATATTCGCAATTTTAATGTGATTTTTCACAAAATTAACATTAATTTCTGTATATAAAGACTCTCTTTTAGTACCTTCCATATAAAGATTATGAAAATAACGATGAAAACGAATTATCATATCTTTTTGAGGTTGATAACAATCATTTCCTAAAGCAGCTAACATGTCATAAGTTATCGTTTCTGGAGTTGGTATTTTTTCTTTTTCCCAATGACTTTTTAATTCTGGAGGAATAATATTATCTTTCCAGGTTAACTCCTCCAAGCTAATAATTTTATCTATGCGATAATCATATAAACTTAATTTATCTTCATCTATAGGTGTTTGACCATACGCAAATAAATAGGGCGCTCTTTTGATATAGTAAAAACAAATAGGTATAGCAATAGTTTCCACTTCATCATTATAAAGTTTCGCACTGCGATAAGTTAACTTAACAGGCGGAATACTCTTTTTTTTCCAAATTTCTAATAATTGATTTTGTAAACCTTGAATGCGAGCGCTTTTTTTAGAAGAAACTAAATATTCAACATCCACAAAAAACCGCTGAATATTATTAATAGGTTCATTAAATTTTTCAAAAAAGGTAGTTAACTCATTGGTAAAAGTTTCCCCTGAAGGCGTAATAATAGTTGAACTAGAAACAGGGTTAATTAATTTTTGCCAAACCTCATCAGGTTGTTTTTTATATTTTGTCTGATTTTTTGTTCCAGTTTTTTGTAACCAACCTTTTTCTGCTAAAGTATCAAAACCATTACGAATATTTCTTTCATAAGATTCTTTTTTAACATTATCTTTTGTGTCAAAAGGATAGGGAGCATCAAGAAGCTTATTTAATTTTTTCTCATCTATATTATAGAGAGATTTAAAATATTCTCCCCAGCTAATTTCTTCTTCTTTATTATTATTAAATAGCCATTCTTTTGTGGAAATTTTATTAAAATCAGCCAGATGATATGTAATTGGTTGTTCATTTTCATCTAGTTTACCAGTATCAAAATAAACGTTTTTTACCCAATATGCTGGTTGAAAAAAGCCACTTTCATCTATATTAAAATTAGCTTTATTGTCATCTTCAATGAGATACAAGGAACTAAGAATAACCCATGATCTTATTGCCTTATTAAAATTACTTTTTTCTGTTAGTGAACCATGAATTATACTTTGTAAAAATTCTGGTTTTGGCATTGCTGGAAATTGTGCTAAATCTTGAGACATAAGCTTAAATTATTTATTAGTTTATCAATGGCTTTACTATTAGCTAAATTTACTTTTCTACTAATTACCTTAATCAAGGTAACATTTTCATGAGATATGAGTTCGACGAAAAGATGAAATAAACAATGAACAGTTAACAATTGATAATTGTTCATAACTCATAACTCCGAACTCACGTTATTCTGGTTGTGATTCCCAAAGAATATCAAAATAAGGCTGCACCTCATCAAGAAACTTTTGAAAATCTTCAGAAACAGGAGAATTATCAGGAAAAAAGGTTAATAACTCTAAATATTTACCAGTTTCTTTATGAATCAATTTATTGGGATCTTTATTACTTTTAAGAAACTTAACTTGGGGATACATACGATGCCATAACCTGCCAATTTGTCCCATTCTACCAGTTAAATCACTGTGATAAATAATATTATTTCCCATGCCATGAAACCAGGGTAAACCTTGAGCATCTGTTGCATTTTCTGCTATTCTTACCCATACTTGTACTTTAGCAGGATGCCAACTTTCTCGCCAATTAGCATAACTGCGATTTTGATGGGATTGTTGATAATCTAAAGGGGGAATATTTTCTAATTCCATCCATTCACGAGCAGCAGAAATCACCTTTTCAATCATTGCGGTTACTTCATTTAATTTTAAAGCTACATTATGGCGATCGCTTTTAGTTTGCAAGGATTTTTTCCCCCATGTCCAATGACAACCAATTAAAGATTGACGTTGATTTTGGGTATAATAACCAGGATAAAATAAGCGATGGTCAGCCCTACGCCAAGACTTCCCAAAACCGCCTAAAACCATGGCAAAACGGGTTAAAGTTTTAATTAATTTTGTCAAAGCTTGTTGTTTATTTTTGGGTAATTGACGAGTTAAAGCAAAACGCAATTCACCTTTTACTTTATAAGTATCTGCTGGATGACCATCATTAAAAATACCATATTCTGGTTTTTCATCATTAACCCAATTTATTGCCAAAAGTCCCACTTTTCCATCACCAGTTACCCCGCCTAATAAAGTCTCAATCAAACTATCAGCATTCTCAGCAGAAGTTAGCCCGCCAAAAATTCGTAAACCATGACCTCGCAAAGCTGCTTTAAATATATTCGGTCTAAATTCTGGAGTTTTATCTAATAACATAGATGCCATTCCTTGACCTTGTAAATGAGCAGTGTAAATAATATTTTCACTTTTCAATTTAGTTTGTCCATAACCTGCACTCACCCGACACCCTAAACCTGCAACCATGGCTTTTTGCCAAATTTCCCAAATAGTTTGCCACTCTTCTTCATCTAAAATAATATTGCTAGAAATACTAAACTTAAATTCTGGTTCATATAAAGAAATTAAAGAAAAAGCAGTTTCACCCCTAGCTCTTTGATTAGTATCATTACTTTTAACCTGCCATTCTTGTTGTGGGTGAACCAAATCTACTAAATTTTCTTGCCAAGAATTATCAGTAGGATAACCTCCATGAAAACGTAAAATACCTGGTTGAGAATCTCCTTGTTCAAGTTTTTTACCACAATAACGTTCTCCTTGAGATTGAGTACAAAAACGCAAAAAAGCACCTTTCATACTACTACCAGGATAATAAGGCAAACCAAAAGCACCAATTACAGGGCGAATAATACCATCATCCTGACCCCCATTAGTAACAAATCGCCAATTTAAAGTATAGGTGCGTGTTTGAGGTTCATTTACCCATTGTTCTTCATTAGAATAAGCTTTTTCTATCCATTCACTAACCCAACGTTCAACATTTTCTGCTGCTGCTGCTGCATATTGTAATTGAGAACGTCCAGCGGTTTGTGCTTGATACATTAAAGGCACTTTTTTATAAGCATCAGGTATAGTCATATTTAACTTCCATTAATTTTAATTTGCTCAATTTTTTCTGATAGATGGTGGGCATTGCCCACCCTACAGATATAGCGAGTCTAAATCAATTGTTTCATGTTATTTAACTCCCCTCTCCCAGAGGGAGAGGGGCCCTGGGTGAGGGCTTTTTCACGATTCATTTAGGATTGCTATATTTGCCAAGCTTCTGCAAAAGCTGGTTTAACTAAATCTTCTGTAAAAGGGTTTTCTCCCTGAATAATAATTTGATTGGGAATCCCCTGAGTTATGTTAGTGGTAGCTGGGGAAACAACTTTTAAACCATTATCTTCTGCTGCGTCACAAATAAGACCTCTTGCGAAAGTAGTGTTAACCCCCCCTACCCCCCCTTGGCAAGGGGGGGAGAAATGCTTGGAATGAGGGCTCCGGACCCTTGGCAAGGGGAGGGTTGGGGTGGGGTTTTTTAGAGTTTCGCAACAGGTCTATAGAGCGAGATAAATATGAAAGAATAAAAGAACCACCATACAAATCTCGTAGTTTTCTAGATTTACTGATGAAACCCTGCACAGGGGCAAAAGTTACCGCTCCATAAACTGCCATAATTGTTAGTTTTTTTGATTTTTTACACTACAAAAATTCTATAGCCTTCTTGGTAAGAGGGTTTTCCTATAAATTCTGAGCCTACTTAAATGTATCAATAGTTATTTGATGTTTTGATGGTCTTAAGAATATTTTAAGGTTTCTGACAATTATGTTAATATTTTTTGCCTATTTTTTTCTTGAAATCCGTGACAATTTTGAAGAGATTACCATAGTTAAAATTTTTCATCCTGTCAAGAAAACACAGGCATTTTAAATAATATCCCAATAAATCATTAACTTGCATTCAGTAAATTAAGAGCTTTATTCAAAATTTGCGGTTTAGCAGTTTGAGTTTCTATCTGTAAGTTGATGGAATTAGCTAATTCAGCAATTTCTAATAATTCTTTATTTACAGCATGATTATTAGCCACAAACCATTCTAAAACTGGTGCTAAATGCCAAATTGTTTGAGAACCTTGATAAATTGGCGAAGGAAAAGTTGATTTATTGACAAATTTTTGGATATTTTGTCCTGTGCATTGAAAAATATCCGCTAACTCTCTTATCCCCACCAAGTCAGGAGCAACATAAATTAACTTAGCTTCTCTTTCTGTCAATACAGTTTTAATATCACTAATTGCACTCTGAATGGCACTCATAGCAGAACTATCTAAGCGAATAAAATTAAGAACGAGATAACCAGGTTTGCCAATTCCCAGTAAAGCATCATCACAACCAGCTTTGTAGAGTGCATCTAAATAGGTTTCAGGATTTACCTCAGATTTATTGAATCTAAAAGTTAAAGTAAAATCATATTCTTTCATGTCTATCTTCTTCCTTATTTTTTATTCTTCTTGTAAAGTATGGATGCAGTTATCTACCACTCGTTTAATTTGTTTGGCATGATTTTTTGGATTTCTTGGAGTACTCCAAATACTGATGATGCAATACTCACCGCCTCTACACTCTGCATCTCGATAGGGACACAAAATTTGTCCCCAGGAATGAGCGTGAGAACTAGCCTCTTTAACTTTCCAACCCATTTCAACAGCTTTTGAAATCGCTTCACGAATATCTTTGTTAGGGTGCTTTTTCACCATTTTATCTTATTCATTATTTAATTAGTTGTCAACTGACAACTCAGTCAAAATATCATCATATACGTCTTTTGTGCAGAGCGATCGCCTTTTTCTCCCAAAGGCGATCGCATGAATATTTTTCCCAAAAGCGATCGCCTTATTTTTCCCAAAAGCGAGCGCATGAATATTTTTCCCAAAAGCGATCGCCTGAATATTTCTCTGAAATGCGATCGCCTTTTTCTTCCAAAAGCGAGCGCCTGAATATTTTTCAGAAATGCGAGCGCCTGAATATTTTTCCCAAAAGCGATCGCACTTTATCCCATTTTTATTCAGTGAGGAGAGATATAGTTATTATACAGGAGGTCAAAATAGACAAACGGGGATCTTGATATCTTATGCAACACTGGATAATTGGACTCTGTTCCCTGTTCCCTGTTCCCTATTCCCTGTTCTCTCTCACTTTTTCAGAAAAATGAAATTTTATTTTCCCAGTCATTTTTACTTTTCTTCTCGAAGTAATTTAGACGGAATTAAATTTTTCATTTCTGCCTCTAAAAGATCATCTTCTCTTATGTTTTTTGTAATTTCCTCTTGATGATCATAATAATAAGTTAGAGCGGCATAAATATCAGCTAAGGTTAACATTGGATATTGAGAGATGATTTCTGAGGGAGAAAGTTTCATTTCTTCGTGCAAAATGACTATATCTTGAACTTTAATCCGATGTCCAGCAATACGAGGTTTCCCGCCACAGACTCCTTTTGTAATTTCAATATGGTCAAAAATAACACTAACCACAATTCTAACCTGTTATTTGTTTTTATTTTGACTATACTTGATTTTAACAAAATGATCGCATTCTTCAACCCTGTTAGTTAATTCTCAAAGCACAAACGAGGCGAACCTCAGTAAAAAAAAGAACTGCTCACCCATCAAGGAATCAAGAACAAAGCTGAAAACCTTATCCTGTCTAATGTCGAGGCTCCCCACGAAAATATAGGTTTAAAGCAATTTTCCATGAGGTTCGCTTTCTGTAGGTTGGTTTAATTTGTGCATTCTAACATAATTCATAAGCTAATTTTTGGGTTTCACCTGTTTTCAAAACCTACTCCTATGAATGCGATCGCCTTGATTTTTCCCAAAAGCGATCGCATGAATATTTTTCAGAAATGCGATCGCCTTTTTTCTCCCAAAAGCGATCGCATTTATACTTACCAAACTTTTGGTTGAAACTTATCATCATTAAGGATTGTAACGGTTTCCCCCGATTGGGCTATGACAAATAAACCTTGCCGATAAGCATATTTATCCGCACCCTCATTTATTTCTATTCCTGCCACTGCCCCGTATAATTGTTTTTGGTTATATTCTGGAAAAAATTGCCGAAATTCCCTTAAATCCTTGATAAATTCCTGCACATATTCCACATTTAAACTGCTTTTCACTTCCACCACTAAAACATGATTGTCATTTGTAATTAAAACATCTATCTCTAAAGTTTCACCATTGAGTTTACCTTTCACTCTTTGATACACTTTATGTACAGGGATACCTCGATTTAAAAATAAAGTTTCACAAGCAGGTGCAACCATATTTTCGACAAAACGCCCCCATTTACCACCCAGATTCCCCAATTCTTGACTAACTCGTTTTACTTCTCGGCTGAGTTCTTGAATTTGGCGATCGGTTTTTTGTGATTCCTCTTTGAGAATACGCTCTGTTTCTTTTTGGGATTCAATTAATTCCCCTAATAATTGCCAAACTTCTTCGGCAGTATTTGCCATAATATTTCACCTCATCAACTTTTTCCTAACCTGATTATATCTTGTTTCTACTGTGCAGTGCGATCGCATTTATGCTTACCAAGCTTTCGGTTGAAACTTATCATCATTAAGGATTGTAACGGTTTCCCCCGATTGGGCTATGACAAATAAACCTTGCCGATAAGCATATTTATCCGCACCCTCGTTTATTTCTATTCCTGCCACTGCCCCGTATAATTGTTTTTGGTTGTATTCGGGAAAAAATTGCCTAAATTCACCTAAATCTGTGATAAATTCCTTCACATCTTCTACGCTTAAACTGCTTTTCACTTCCACCACTAAAACATAATTTTCATTTGTCACTAAAACATCTATCTCTAAAGTTTCACCATTGAGTTTACCTTTCACTCTTTGATGTACTTTATGTACAGGGATACCTCATAAGCTACCTATTGCTTTAAATAGGAATTGTTGGAAACCCTGACACTGGTTAGGGGTGCAGTCTAACTCCCGAAGCTACCTATTGCTTTAAATAGGAATTGTTGGAAACGAGAAAGTGGATTAGAACCATTACCTAGTTTAATTAAAGCTACCTATTGCTTTAAAATTGTCAAAATTTGTTTAGGCCCACCATCAACAGGAAAATAACTGTGAAAAGGGCGCAAGCATTGCGCCCCTACAAAAGATTTTATGTGGTATAATCCAATAAATCTAACCAGCTAAAAACAATGAACACTCAATTAATTAACTCTTTAATTACTCTGATTCAAGGATTAACTGAAGAAGAAAGAATAACCCTTGAAGAAAAATTATTTTTTGCATCTACTGAACTAACAACGAATGATTTAATGAATCTTAA
>JADQBC010000068.1 GCA_016903655.1 Gomphosphaeria aponina SAG 52.96 = DSM 107014 | reverse complement strand
TTAAGGCTTTTTAAAACCCTTAAAATATAACGGTTTCAGGCTTATATTTCTAACAATTTGGGTAAAATTAACAAAAATTCTTATTCTTGCTTTTATATTTTTTAACGCCTACATGAGCTCAAGCATTGATTTATAAAAATTAGTTATTTAAGTATTTAATATAAAATATGCTAATTAAAATTAATAATTTATTTAACTGCAAACGTAAAATGAAACAGCCCTGCCCTACCCCCCCGAACCCGCGGGGAGGGTAGGGGTGGGGTTTATTACGGTTTCGCTCATTGGTCTATTGTTAACTGATAAAAGCCTAGATCAAGATTTAATTTTATCTGCTTTTACCACAATTTCTGTTAGTTTCTTTTGGTGAGTTTTTAACTCATTGATTATCTCTTCAATTATTCTCTTTTCTTCTTCATCCTCCCTCTTCTCTTTGGCTGTTTCTAGGGTATAAAACCCACCTATTACTATACCAATAGCTGCTGCACCTTGTTTAAAATTAATGTTGGCAAATCAGAAATGCCTAAAGTACCAGATAAGCGCTAAAATGTAGTCAATATAGCTTTTTTCTTTTTTTCTGCACTTGCGTTTGAATTATAGGTTAGCTATACAAGCTTAAGACCAATAGAAATGAACAGGAGCAAATGAGTAAAATGAGTAATGAAAAATCAACAATAAAACTGGATTGGATGAATCTATTAGGTGAGAAAGAAGAAGTATCATTGCCAGAGTATCTTGAGACTTATAAAGCAAGAATCAATCAAGCTAGTGAGGTGCTGTTTGTTACAGACTTTCTATATCCGTTTTTAGGTTCTAAAAATATCAAATATGTTATTCCTCAGTATCCATTTATCGACTCAGAAGGTCATGCTCGAAGAATCGATTTTGGCTTGGTTTATAATAATAAAAAAATAGCATTAGAAGTAAATGGAGAGACTTATCATGCAGAGGGAATAATCCCAAATGAAATGTTTGATGACAACCTTAACCGTCAAAATGAAATTCTAAATGCGGGGTGGTTTCTTCTCAGGTACTCTTATTCACAATTACAATCTCCCAAATGGCGTACTCGTGTTAAAAACTCATTATTCAATTTGCTTAGAAAGAGAGTACCTGAACTTCTTTCGGAAAGGATAATTGAACCTAACTATTTACAACGTCTCGTTCTTGATTCTTTAGACTATTATCGAGCAAAAGGTTGGAAAAAAGGCATAGTTGTTTTACCAACAGGAACTGGTAAAACTTTCCTGGCTGCATTCGACACATTAAAAACAAGCGGTAGAATCCTATTCATTGTTCATAGGTTAGATATTTTAACCCAATCCAAAGAAGCATTTGAAAAGGTTTATCCAAAGGAAACCCTGGGTTTATTGACAGGAGAAGTTAAGGAGAACCTTGCCGATAGCAAAGTTCTATTTGCTTCAAAAGACTCGCTACGGAATCCAGAAATACTTTCCCTATTATCCCCGAATGAGTTTGACTATATTATCCTAGATGAAATTCATCACGGACAAGCACCAAGTTATCAATTAGTGTTGCAGTACTTTCAGCCGATTTTTTTCATGTTGGGCTTGACAGCTACCCCTGATCGAATGGACAGAAAAGATATTTTTGAACTGTTTGACTATCAAAAAGTTTATGAATATTCGCTTAGTGATGCAATCGAAAATGGTTTCTTAGTTCCTTATACATATTACGGTCTTCAGGATAATATTGATTATAATAATCTTCGTCACAACGGATCTAAATACAATTTGGCTGATCTTGATCGGTCTTTAATTATAAAGGAGCGAAACGAAAAAATATACGAAGAGTATCTTCAAAAAGGTAGTGGGCATAAAGCATTAGGTTTCTGTTGTTCTGTTAAACATGCCAATGCAATGGCAGATTTCTTTAACTCAAAAGGAATCCCAGCGGTTTCAATTACTTCATCTTCGGATAATAGAGATGAATTAACACAAAGTTTTAGAGAGAACAAATATACAGTAGCTTTTACAGTTGACTTATTCAATGAAGGAGTTGATTTTCCAGACATAAGAGTATTATTGTTTCTTAGACCTACTGAATCTAAAACTGTATTTTTTCAGCAATTAGGGCGTGGCTTACGCCTTTGTGGTGGCAAAGACAAAGTAGTTGTAATTGATTTTATAGGAAATTATAAAAAGGCTAATAACATAAGAAAATATCTCTCAAAAGTTTTTAAGCCAAAAGTTAATCAGTCTAACGGCAGAGTTGAGAAAATTGAATATGAGTATTCCCCTAAATGTGAAGTAATATTTGATGCAGAAGTTGAAGAAATTCTTGATAGACAAGACACCTCTGAAAGGGAGATCTCCAAAGAAGACCTTATTGATGCTTATTACAAGCTAGCTGAAACTCTAAAACGCAAACCAACCCAAGAAGACATAAATAGGGATGGTGAATTTAAAATCAGTCGCTATTTGGTTATTTTTGGTTCTTGGGTTAATTTTCTCAAGGATATAGGCGAACATACCGAGTTTAGTTACCATTTCCCCCAGGGTACACACCTCGGTCATGTAATGTATATCCTCAAAACCGTTGGATCTGACACCATACAAGGCAGTCACATTGCACCTGAATATGTTCGGTTTGCAGGAGGTTATGGCAAAGGGAATATTGCAAAATTCCAGCGACAAACAAAATATAAACTTCAAGCATTAATGGAATTAGGATTGCTTCTTGATTACAGACAAAATGCCCTGGCGGAAGAATTTAAGCTAGCATTAACTAATGATGGTAAAAAAGTATATAAATCTCTTAAGCCTTTCCTTGATTCATTAGACTTTTCTTTCAAAACAAGTAAGACAGCAATATCATGGAGCATGAATTGTGAAAGCTCAATTAACCAGTCAATCAGAAATTTCTTAGGACAAAATCTGGAAGCAAAAAAAACACTACGAAGGATATTCCTTGAAATGGATGCAGTAAATCTATTATTAAAATACCTTTATGCAGTTCAAAGGGTTAAAAGCATTAAAAAATCTGATATTTATGACGACTTCTTTGAAGCTCCTTTTGTGAAGGCATATTTAGACCGTTATGGTCTTGAAAATCCAACACAAGAAGTGAGAAGACGTAGAATCCCCTTCTTACTTAATATTTTAGATTCTCTTGGCATTATTAATCAAGGCTCAAGTAAGATTGAAGTATTGTCATTTGTCCCTGCTAAAGAAGTAATGAAATTTTCTTCAAAAGAGCATGAGGAGGTTATTGTTGAAAGAATTGCCAAGCTTCAAAATTACAACAACACAGGACAGAAGGATTTTAGCGCAGATGAAATTTCTCTTTTTAAGGAAACATTTGGTGCTGAATTCTTAACTGAAAAATACTATTTGCAAATTGGTGAAATTTAAAAATAATGGCGAATAAATCACATTTTAATAGCGGTCATATTGCTTTAAACAAGCTCAAGAAAAATGGTAAGCAACACAGTTCAGTCATTAATAGTGTCAATATAAAAAAGAGCCTACATGGTATTTATGTCCAAGATGCTGTTGAGTTTCTGAAAAAATTACCAGATTCCTCAGTTCAGTTAATTCTTGTTGATCCTCCTTATAATCTTGACTTAGATTATTGGGACACTTTTGACAATTATCTTGATTGGGCAAAATCTTGGGTAGATGAAATTTACCGTGTTCTTGATGATTCAGGCAATTGTGTAATCTTTGGGGGGTTTCAATATCAGGATTTAAAGAAAGGAGATTTGTTAGAGATTCTTCACTATACAAGGCATCATACAGAATTGCGTTTTGTAAACCTCGTTATTTGGTACTATAAAAATGGAATGAGCGCTCATAGATTTTTCGCAAATAGACATGAAGAAGCTATTTGGTTATCTAAGACTAAGAAGTATTATTTCGATTTAGACTCGGTAAGAGTCCCCTATGATGAAGAATCAAAAATACTTGCTTTGAAAGATAAGAGGTTAATCGCTGAAAACATTGAAAAGGGCAAAAATCCTACCAATGTTTGGGAAATAGGAAGACTGAATGGAAACTCGGTTGAGCGAGTTGGTCATCCAACACAAAAGCCCATCGAATTAATTCGTAGATTTGTGAGAGGTTTATCTTATCAAGGTGGCTTAGTATTAGATTTTTTTGCTGGTTCTGGGACAACAGGCAGGGTTTGTATAGAGGAAGGACGACATTCTCTATTAGTTGACTCAGATCCCAAATTGATGGAATACCTATTAAGTCATATAGGCAAAATGGATAGTGATTTGTTTAGTTTGCCACATGAAATAATTAAAGATGCTAGTGTTGAAACTTTTCTTCAAATGGTAAAAGAAAATAATGGCTAACAATGCGCTGCACCCCACCGCCGAAAGGTTATCTGTTGGGTGTTCTAAGTTGTGGATCAAATTTAAGATTGGTTAGTTCCAAACAGACAAACCGTAAAAAACCCCTCCCCAACCCTCCTGTGCAGGTTCGGGGAGGGAGTCTTATAACAGGCATTTCCCCCGAACCTGCGGGCAGGGCTGTTTCATTTTACGCTTGCAGTTAAATAGATTATTGATTTTAATCAGCATATTTTAAATTAAATACTTAAATAACCAATTTTTAGAAATCAATGCTTGAGCTAATGTAGGCTTTAAAAAATATAAAAGCCATAATAACGATTTTTGTTAATTTTACCCAAATTGTTAGAAATATAAGCCTGAAACCGTTATATTTTAAGGGTTTTAAAAAGCATTAAATTTTTCAATGAAACAGCCCTGCAATTTCGGGGGGGGGGTTGGGTTTTTTTGTACTGTTTCGCCACAGATATACTATAGCAAAAAAAGATGATGAGGACAATTACCCATTGGGCTTTTGTGAACAAATCCAAGTTACTGCTTCATCTAAATCTGCTGCTATGTAATCAGGTTGTGTGCCATGCTGATATTCACCACTAATTACCCTTTCTCCATAGCCAGTTTTCACTAAAATTCCTTTCGCCCCAGCATTATGGGCTAAGTCAATATCTGTTGCTTTGTCCCCAACTACAAAACTTTGTTTAATATCTAGGTCATATTCTGTAGCGGCAGCAACTAACATTCCCGTATTCGGTTTACGCCACGTACTCCAAAGAGTAAATTCTGGGTTAATTCCCCCTGCGGCTACACTCAAGTAGGGACAATGATAAATAGCATTTAATTTGGCTCCTGCTTCTTCCAACAATAATTGACATAAACGCTCATGGAGCGCATCTACATGAGAAACAGGATAGTAATCTCTGGCGGGTCCTGATTGGTTAGAAACCAGACAGCAGAATAACTGGAGTTGATTCAGTTTTCTGACTGCCTGGGCAACACGGGGTATTAGCTGTAAATCTTCAACGTTGTGTAGATAACCCGCTTCAACGTTGAGTACACCATCCCGATCTAAAAATACTGCTGGTTTAGCCACGCCACATTTGTTCAAGAATGTTTTCTGGTTGAATATCGGCAATTATGCCTGTAGGAGATTGAACACCAAAAGCGCGATCGCTGTTAGGTGGGAGTAGTTTTTTCGCTTCTGTGGGCCCAAATAAAGCAATGGTATAAGTGCCAACTGCTACTGCTAAGTGCATGGGCGCACTATCGGTACACAACATCAAATTAGCTCCCGCGATAGTTGCGGCTAATTTACCAATATCTGGTGGCATAATTACTTTGAGTGATGTACATACATTCATCATCTTGCTTACCCATTCCCCATCTTCTGGCCCTTGCAGCAATACAATAGGCAGATCTGGCTGTTTGCGCACGATCTCATCAACTATGCGCTGCCATTTGGGTACAGGATAGATTTTATCAATTCCTTTTGACTGAGCCAACTGACTAGAACCGCCATGAATGAGGATGTAACCTTGACCTTGGATTTCTAGACGTTGTTGTTCAGTTTCTGCCCAGTTGATGTCTTCTTTTGGTACATTAATCTTCATTGGTGGACAGGGACTTTGAATCCCTAAGCCCCGAAGCAAATCATGGTACATCCAGGCTGCATACTGTTCTGTTTTGAGAGCTACGGGGTTAGAGATCAACCAGGAATTGTTATAACCCACCCTGACTGGGATACCATTTAACCAGAGTAACAAACCCACAGTCCAACGTCTGCCTAAAGTTAGGGCAATATCATACTCGCGATCGCGGATCACCCCCAACAAATTCAGATAATCTGCCATGCTATTACTATCTTTATAGTCAAAAGTGAGAACTTCCCGCACATACTTACACACCCGATAGGCAGTTTTAGCGCGAGGCTCAACTATTACATCTATAGCGGCATGAGGGTATTGGTGGGTGAGGGTTTCCAAAGTAGGGAAAAAGAGCAGTTGATCTCCAATTCCGCCAGGTACAAGGGCTAAAATTTTCATCTCAATAAATACACGATTAATTATATGCTTTATTTTATCTGGACTGGAGTGATTGATTCTTGAATATGCACTTACTAATTCCTGCCGCTGGGATGGGGCGACGGATGGGAAGCGATCGCAATAAATTACTTTTAACTTTACATAACAAACCTTTACTTGCTTGGACTTTGCTGGCGGCTGCAGATGCTGTCAAAATTGACTGGATTGGTATTATGGGACAAGCTTACGACTTTCCTGAGTTTAAGACTATTTTAGACAATCTTAATCTCAGTGTTCCTGTGGAATTAATTCCTGGGGGAGAAACTCGCCAGGAATCTGTATATAATGGCTTGCAAGCTCTCCCCGCTGCTGCG
Organism: Gomphosphaeria aponina SAG 52.96 = DSM 107014; assembly: GCA_016903655.1. Taxonomy (GTDB): domain Bacteria; phylum Cyanobacteriota; class Cyanobacteriia; order Cyanobacteriales; family Gomphosphaeriaceae; genus Gomphosphaeria; species Gomphosphaeria aponina. The sequence continues at coordinate 16,919 of JADQBC010000068.1, read as the reverse complement.
GAAAGGGTTTTAATTCACGATGGGGCCAGATGTTTGGTTACGCCCCAATTATTCGATCGCTGTGCTGATGTTCTCCTTACTTGTCCAGGGTTAATTGCTGCTATACCTGTTAAGGATACGATCAAAATTGTGGGAGAACAACAAATTATCCAAAGTACTCCCGAGCGTCGTAATTTATGGGCTGCACAAACACCCCAAGGTTTTGAGGTACAATTACTTAAAGAATGTCATCAACAAGGGCATAGACAAGGCTGGGAAGTCACCGATGATGCAGCTTTATTGGAAAAGTGTAACTTACCTGTAAAAATTGTTGCAGGGGAAGAAACTAATTTAAAAGTAACCACCCCTATAGATTTGGCGATCGCTCAATTTATCCTCTGTCAAAGATTTAATGGTTAATAGTATTCCATGAAAGTATCGGTAGTTGTGCCAATTTATAACGGAGAAGCAGACTTACCAGCATTAATTAAATGTCTGGAAGCACAAACTTACCCCAAGAATTTAACCGAGTTTATTCTAGTAAATAATAATAGTAGCGATCGCACTGCCACTCTGCTAGAAACTGCCATCAAAAACTCTGATATCAATCTCAAAATTCAACAGGAAAACAACATTCAAAGCTCCTATGCTGCTCGTAACCAAGGAATTAGAGCTGCCCAAAATAATATTATCGCTTTTACCGATGCAGATTGTCGGCCAATGCCAGACTGGTTAGCCCAACTGATGCGCCCCTTTAGCAATGCTCAAATCGGTATAGTAGCGGGAGAAATTGTCGCCTTACCAGGTAAAACCCTCCTAGAAAAATATGCTGAATTTACTAATATTATGTCTCAAAAGCATCTTTTAGACCATCCTTTCTGTCCCTATGGTCAAACTGCAAATTTAGCAATAAGAAGACAAGCTTTAGCAGAAGTAGGCTTATTTCGTCCTTATTTAACCACTGGAGGAGATGCAGATATTTGTTGGCGTATTCTTCAACAAACTAAGTGGCAGTTAGAATTTGCCCCACCCGCCATAATTCGCCATCGTCACCGAGATAATTTAAAAGACTTTAAAAGTCAATGGCGCAGGTATGGTTGCTCAAATCGTTACTTACATGAATTATATGGAGTTGATTTAATGAGAGAATTAACTGCCAAAGAAACATTTTATCGATTAAGTAGGTGGTTATTGAAAGAGATACCCAAAGCGATCGCCCAGAAAAATCCCATCATTGCTCTTATTAAAACACCCATAGACTTAATTGCTTTTCAAGCCCGTACAAAAGGACAAAAAGAAGCCAAACTTCCCCAAGAAGCGCATCAAATAGAATGGTTAGAAAACAGACTCAGCCCCAGGTAGCCATAATAAATCAGTAAAACCCAACTTGTAGTAAAAATAATTTTGTTGAACAATTAAAGATGTTGTTGAATCGATTTTAGCGCTGATTATTGAGGTTTATGATCACATTAAATTGAGTTTTAATCAGCAATTAACGTTCATTTTAGCCAGAGCAAATGCTTTTTACTGAACCCAGTTTTCTCTTCTTATTCCTGCCTCTAGTATTATGGCTTTATTGGTTATGTCCAAGTTCGCTACGGAACACCCTCCTCGCCTCAGCTAGCCTTATTTTTTATAGTTGGAGCGAAAAAAAATATACAGTCGTCATGCTTGTTTCCATCTTACTAAACTATATAATTGGATTGGGAGTTTCTGCTTCCACATCTTCCCCCACTAGACGTAAAATAACTTTAATCCTAGGGATAGTAGCTAATTTGGCAATACTTATTATTTTCAAGTATGCAAATTTTTTGGTTGATAATTTAAACACCTTACTTATTTTTATTAGGAGTACGCCAATAGAACTTGCTCCAATTCACTTACCGATAGGTATTTCCTTCTTCACGTTTCAATCAATGTCATATATCATTGATGTATATCGAGATCAGACTAAAACCCAAAAAAATTGGCTCAATCTAGTACTATATATTTCTCTATTTCCTCAACTAATTGCAGGCCCAATCGTTCGCTATGAAACTATTGCAGCTCAGATTATTAATCGTTTTACTAGCGTCAGTCTGTTTGGGAGCGGTATTCGTCGATTTATTATTGGTTTAGGGAAAAAGATGATTATCGCCAATACCGTAGCTTATAGTGCAGACCAAATCTTTAACCTTCCGAGTGAAGAATTAACAACTCCCATAGCTTGGCTGGGTATCATTTGCTATACCTTACAAATTTACTTTGATTTCTCTGGCTACTCTGATATGGCTATCGGACTAGGGCGAATGTTCGGCTTCCATTTTCTTGAGAATTTCCGCTACCCCTATATTTCTCGCAGCGTAACCGAATTTTGGCGACGTTGGCATATTTCTCTGTCCACTTGGTTTCGTGACTACCTCTATATTCCTCTTGGAGGTAATCGGATCTCCCAAAAAAGAACCTACTTTAACCTGGTAATTGTCTTCTTCCTCTGTGGTCTTTGGCACGGAGCAAATTGGGGATTTATTTTCTGGGGAATATATCACGGTGCGTTTATTGTAGTCGAGCGGACCCGATGGAGTAAGATGATAGAAAAAACCATTCCACTAATTCAGCACCTGTACGCTCTCATTGTGGTGATGATCGGCTGGGTGTTCTTTCGAGTAGCCACTGATCCACCAAGCCCAGACAACATACTAGGCTATGCCCTTCAATATTGTGGTGCAATGTTAGGCATTAGTAATGCTAGCAACAGCCCACGCTCCCTGGCAGAATATGCTAATTTTTATCTCCTCATGATTATATGTATTGGATTACTCGGAGCAACCCCATTTTATCAGTGGATTCGTGTTGCTCCCGCTCGATATCTTCACCAACGAGGTCAATACTTCAATAGTCAGTGGCGTGCCGTTGGAGAAACAATCATGATAATTTACTTATTATTTTTACTATTATACTCGATAATGTTAATAGCTTCAGATTCATACAATCCGTTTATTTATTTTCAGTTCTAAACCAAATGATGCAGAACAATCCGCCTCAACTTACGAAAAAAAGCGATCGCCATCATCGAGTTTTTTTTGACGCGCTCATAGCATTTATCTTTATTGCTGGGATTAATTTACCACTTATTGTACCTCTTTTAAAAATCAACCCAACACCAATTTATGATAAGCTTTCAAAGAGGCAGTTTGACCTTCAGGAGTGGGGGTTAAATACTGACGAATTTAATTTTTATTATAAAAACAACTTTGGTTTTCGTCAGTCGTTGATCCGATTTTTAGGTCAACTGATGTTTAACGTTTTCCAAGTCTCACCTTCCCACAAAGTTCAACTTGGTAACAACGGTTGGTTATTTTTGAAATCACAAGACGCAATTGAAGGCTACCGCAGACTCTATCCCTTTGAAGATGAACAACTAGATGAGTGGCAAAAAATGCTGGAAGCTCGGCATCAGTTTTGTGCTGAACTAGGTATTCCTTACATTTTTGTGATTGCCCCAAACAAGGAAACAATCTACGGAAAGGAGCTTCCTGCTTATCTTAGCCCCATTGATAACCCCTCTCGTCTAGATCAACTTATTGCCCGTCTCCAAGAGACAAACTCACCAGTGCAGATTGTCGATTTGCGTGGAGCGCTGTTTGATGCTAGCCAGAATCATAGGACTTACCATCGTACAGACACTCATTGGAATTTCTTCGGGGCTTATGTAGGCTATACCCAGATCGCCAAAAAACTCAATCAAATTGGAATACCTGTAGATGCCTCTCCACTTCATAAAATTAGGATTAAACGTGAAACTGCTCAAGGGGGAGACTTGGCTCGCATGATGGGACTGAAGCAGGACATAACTGAAGAACGCCTCTTGCTTGACTTATCTGATCTTTGTGTCGCCACTCATGAAGATGGTTCGCCATTAATTATGGAAGACCTCGATATCTCCAATGATAGTGTAGGTGTCACCCTCTGTCCCCAAGCCAAAATTGACAAGGCTGTTGTCTTCCACGACTCCTTTGGTAAGGCTTTATCCCCCTACCTGGCAAGCCAAGTCAAACGGACTAGATTTATGCGGATGAGGTCAAATCAGTTTGACCCAAATCTGGTGAAAGTCGAGCAACCTGATTTTGTCATTCAAGAATTGGTTGAGCGCCGCTTGTTTAACAGAGAGCCAAATTTTAAAGAGTTTGATGATTAATGAATTCTTAGTGTAATAATAATTTTTATCAATGAATTATCTGGCTAACAGCAATTGTGAAAGCTGGGTGGCGTTGCGTTTTTTGAGTAATAAAATATATATGTAAAAAATAATAACCAAACTAAAACCCTCTCCCCACTCCCTACTCGGCAACTCCGCGCTTTATAGATATTACATATTATTTTTTTAATAATTCATAATTAAATTCAGCAACGCCCTATGGGTGAGTCGGGAAAGGCGATGGCCGCAGGCCATGCCCTACGGGCATCGCCCTAGGAAAGTTTTCGGAAAAAAAACTTTTACCATTTTTGCTCGGGTTGTGATATTATCAAAAAGTAACTGATTCGGTTCTGGTGGGGAGCAGCCACTGGAGGTAAGGGGGAAAGTACGGTGTAAATCCGTCGCTGTCCCGCAACTGTGTTGAGAGCCAAAAATCTCTTAGTCAGGATGCCCGCCGAAGACTTATCTAAGCTCAAAAATGTCTGCGAGGTACAGATTATGGTTAATGCAAGTAATATTTGGCAACGCTCCCAGGGTTGGGTTTTATCATTACCTTTTCAGGTTTTTCTGTTGATTTCCTTGTGTATGTTAATTCTCTGGACACTTTATTTCTCTACTTATCCTCCTGTTCACGACACATTACACGAAACTCGTCACCACACTCTAACGGTTGCGTGTCATTAAAACTAGGTTCAGGAAATAAATTTGAGAAAGATAGTAAATGAGAAAAAATAAATACGGTTCGCTAACATTGATGGTTATCTTTGTTAGTTTAATGATTTGGCTATGGAAGTCAACTCCTGTGGTGTCCCAACCAACAGTAAAAATTCAGATAGAACCACCATTAGAGCAAGTAATTCCAGATGCTACGTTAGTGAAATTCCAGCTTCAGGCGTTAGATGCTTCTGGAGGAATTTACAATGATGCTCTTATTGGAGTTCACATCTCAGCACCAAGGAAAACCCCCTGGTTTACTTCCGACTTCCCTATAGTTGAGGGAACAGAATTACTAGCTTTAGAAGCTTATGCTCCAAAGGGAAAACTAGAGTTTGAGCAGGTTTTACCTATTCGAGGTAATTATGAGCTGGCTGTAACGGTTACTCCTGAAGTTACAGGCTCTTATGCACCTTTTGAACAATCATTAAAAATTAATGTGCCTGAAAATCCTGTTAAATACCGTAACTTTGCAGTTTTAGCAGTCATTTTATTAACAATTGGCGCTTTTAGCGGTTGGATATTAGGTGGAGATCAAACTATTGCAGCAACTGAAATCGCTCCTCAACCAGTAAGAATGTTATTAAGTGGAGTGACATTATTGGCGATCGCTGCTTTGCTTTTGGTTAACTTTAGTGCAGAAATGGCAGAAGCTACTTCCCATTCCCATCCTGAAACTGGTGAAGTTATCTCCTCTTCTCCTAGGATTGAAAAAAATGAAACAATGCAGTTAGAAATCTTAGGAGATACAAAAGCAGTTGTTGGTAAATTGGCAACTCAAACAGTTAAAATTACTAATCCTAGTACAGGAGAACCAATTACTGATGTGCAAATTAACCTTCAATCGGTTGCGAATGAGAGTAATGGGCTGATGTTTGCTTATCAAGCTATGCCTGATCTTAATGGTCAATTTACTTGGAAAGAGCAGTTTTTTGATGGCGCACCCCATATTATTACAGCCAATGTGATGCAACTACAAGTATCCCATGAAATAGAAGTAGAAGGTATTGCGCCACCATTATCTGTTCGGTTGATTAGTTTGTTGTATTTTACCCTCATTTTTGTGGTGGGTTTAAGTGCAGGATTTTGGGGAAAACGCAACACACAACCAATTTTATAACCTCAAGTTAACAAGTAATTAATATTTATGCACAAAATACCTGTTACGGTGATTACTGGCTTTTTGGGAGCTGGTAAAACTACCCTTGTCCGTCATCTGCTCCAAAATAATCAAGGCCGCAGAATTGCAGTTTTAGTTAATGAATTTGGCGAAGTTGGTATTGATGGGGAAATCTTGCGCTCTTGTCAAGTTTGTGATGAAGAAGAAAGCTCAAGTAATATAGTAGAACTGACTAATGGCTGTCTTTGTTGCACGGTACAAGAGGAGTTTTACCCGACTATGCAGGAACTTTTAAAACGTCGGGAAAAAATCGATTGTATCTTGATAGAAACTTCAGGATTAGCTCTACCAAAACCATTAATTCAAGCTTTTCGCTGGCATGAAATCCGCAATGGGGCTACTGTAGATGGGGTGATAACTGTTGTAGATGGGGCGGCGATCGCTGATGGTACTTTGGTTTCAGATTTAGAAGCTCTTACAGCCCAGCGACAAGCTGATGAAAGTCTCGAACATGAAACCCCCATTGAGGAATTATTTGAAGATCAATTAGCTTGCGCGGATTTAGTGTTATTAACCAAAGCTGATTTATTAGATCAAGCCACCCTCACAAAAGTTCAGACATGGTTACATCAAGAACTTCCCCAGGGAGTGAAAATTATTCCCATTAAACAAGGTGTAATTGAGCCAAATTTGCTGTTAGGTTTTAATGCAGCAGTAGAAGATAATCTTGACAGTCGTCCTTCTCACCATGACCATGAAGCAGAACATGAACATGATGAGGAAATTAACTCTGTCCAGTTAATTTGTGAGGAAGAATTTGAGCCAAAAGCTTTAACCAAAAAATTGCAACAATTAGTTCAAGAGCAAGAAATTTATCGGATTAAAGGTTTTGTTAATGTGGCTAATAAACCCATGCGGTTAGTCTTGCAGGGAGTAGGTAATCGTTTTGATTCTTTTTACGATCGCCTTTGGACACAAGAAGAACCCCGCCAGACTCGCTTAGTGTTTATTGGTCGAGAATTAGACCAAATTTCAATTAAACAAGCCCTCTTAAATTAGGCTTAAGGCTGTCTAAAACTTGGTCAAAAATGAAATCAATTTCAATAAACTCTGTACCATCTTGGCAAACTGGATGGAAAGTTATTGCTAAGAGCAAATGGTGGCAATTTTCTCTCATTACTGTTGGTAGTCTTAGCAGTCTTTTCTATCCCCATGTTCCTTTAATTGGCTTTGCTGTAGTTGCTGGTAATAGTCTAACTTTCAAAAAAGCCTTAATTAGTGTCATAAGTATTTGGTTAGCTAACCAACTTTATGGTTTTACTGTTCGTCAATATCCCCTGACCTTTGAGTCTTTAACCTGGGGAATAGGGATGGCTTTTGCCACAGTTTTAGTCACGGTTTTTGTGGCATTACGACCAAAATTTACTACCAGCTTTTGGGGTTATTTACTGTGGCTAAGTGCTGGGGTTATTGGTGGATCTTTTCTTTATGAAGGCAGTATTTTCCTAGTTGCTCAGTTAATGGGCGGACATGGACTCACTACTGCAATTTTTAGGGGGATTTTTGTCAAGAATTTATTGTGGGCAGTTGGCTTATCTGCACTTCACTGCTGTGCAATGTGGTTGGCGCTCCAAGCTGCACCTCAATATTTTCCCCTTTCCTTTCCATTTCAATCAGGTTATCGCCCTCCTGGTTGTGGGAAAAAATTCTGAGATTTTTTTTGGGCGAATTAGTTTTCTATCACATTAACAATCAATGAACATTAATAAATTTAAGCTGAGAAAAACAGCTATGTTTGTGCTGGGAATCTTAGCAGCAACAATGGAAAATGCCCAAGCGGGTCCCTTTTCAGGCCCTACTTTCGACCCTGAAAAAATCGATTCAGGTATTCCTGGATTTGTTGGGCCAGATGGTGATGGTCAAGTTACCCCAGATAATTTTGTCAACCCAATTTTTGAAGGCTGGGCAACAGGATTTAAAAATTATCTGCCCACTTCTGGAGTAGAAGCACAATGGTTAACTCCGCAAAAAACTTTAGGCCCAGTAACAGGAGATGTGTTTGATATTACATCTCTGGGGGAATTGAATGAAAATGAGATCAACTCAGGAGTAACTCCAGGTCAAATAACTCTAACCTTTGATACTCCTATTCGCAATGGCAGTGGTGCAGACTTTGCCGTGTTTGAAAATGGCTTTGAGTTTGAAGAAGGTCTTTTTGCTGAATTAGCTTATGTAGAAGTTGCTAGCGATGGCATCAATTTTACTCGCTTTCCTAGTACTTCCCTTACTTCTGAAGCAGTAGAACCTTTTGGCATTCTTGACTCAACCAATATTTATAACCTAGCAGGAAAGCACGTCAATAATGCTGGGGTGTTTGAGGAGGAAATTTTTGGTAGTTCTTGGGGAACTCCTTTTGATTTAGAAAATTTGATTGAGAGTTCTGATGTTAAAGATGGCACCTTAGACCTGAACCAAGTCAACTATGTCCGCATAGTTGATATACCAGGCAATGGTGCATTTTTAGATGACTCAAATAGTCCCATTTTGGACCCTTATCCTACCCCAATTCCTGGTTCTGGTGGCTTCGATTTAGAAGCAGTAGGTGTCATTAATCCTGTTGCTATTCCCGAACCCGAATCAGGACTAGGTTTCTTGGTTTTTGCAGCTTTGGGTGTTGGTTATAAATTTACCCGTAAGCAGTAAGAAATTATCCACTTTTGTTAATCAGTATTCATTCGCGGAGAAATATGTCCATTATTACGTCAACTGTTGGCTATCCTCGTATTGGTAAAAATCGTGAAGTCAAAAAGGCACTAGAATCTTTTTGGCGTGATGAATTAACAGCAGATAAACTACTTCAAATTGTCCGAGAAGTTGAGGAGACAAGCTGGAAAATTCAAGCAGAAACAGGAATTGAGCAGATTGGTATTGGTGATGCTACTCTCTATGACCAAGTGTTAGATTGGTCAGTGCGTTTTGGCTTAATTCCTGCACGTTTTCAACCTTTTACAGGGTTAGAACGCTATGAAGCTATGGCACGAGGGAAAGATGGTGTTCCTGCGTTAGAAATGACTAAATGGTTTGATACCAATTATCACTATTTAGTACCAGAAATAACTTCTGATATTAGCCCAAAAGCTGATTGGGGAGATTTCCGAGAAATGGTAAAAAGGGGACTAACAATTCTCGGTAAAAAAGCAGTTCCTATTATTCTGGGTCCTCTTACTTTATTACGTTTGAGTCGTTTAGAAGGAGTGAATTTAGGAGATTTTCTGTCTAAGCTTTTGCCCCTTTACAGCAGTTTATTAACTGAATTAAAGGAACTGGGAATTGAAGAAGTTCAACTCCACGAACCTGCTTTAGTTTTTGGGGATGCACCAAGTTTAAAAGAACATTTTCAGGCAGCATACGCCGAATTTGCTCAAGCAGATGTAGCCATCAACCTGGTGACTTATTTTGATGATTTAGGGGAAACTTTTCCTTGGGTAATAGAATTGCCCGTAGCTGCAATTAGTTTAGATTTCACTCGTGGACGCAATCTAGACTTAATCAAAACTTATGGTTGGCAGGGCAAGAAACGATTGGGAATTGGCATTGTTGATGCCAGGAATATTTGGCTACTGCGTCCGCAGCAAATTATACCCATTGTGTCAGAAATTCAAGCCTTAGTCTCAGATATTTCTCTTCAACCATCTGCTTCTTTACAGTTTGTTCCCTATGATTCCCGACGGGAAAAACATCTTCCTGAACAGTTGCGTAATGTTTTGAGTTTTGCTGAACAAAAGTTGCAAGAGGTCAATTTTTTGGCGCAAATTATAGCAGGAAATAACAGGGAGGAAGCATTAACTGAAGATTTGATTACGGCTCACTGGGAAGCTTTTCAAAAGTTTAGTACTACTAATGATTTAGTTGAGGAAAAACTGAAAAATTTGACCGTTAAAGATTTTCAACGCTCTCTATCATATTCTTTACGGCTTTCTGAACAAGTTGCCCTTCCTCCTTTACCTACTACCACTATTGGTTCATTTCCTCAAACTCAAGAAGTGCGTAAGTTACGACTTAAATATAAACAAGGAGAATTAAATCAAACAGAATATCAAAAGGCAATTGATGCAGAAATTGCTAAATGTATTCAATTGCAAGAAGAGATAGGTTTGGATGTTTTGGTACATGGAGAATTTGAACGGACTGACATGGTGGAATATTTCGGTCAGCAGTTAGTTGGTTTTGCTTTTACTGAACATGGTTGGGTGCAAAGTTATGGTAGCCGTTATGTTCGTCCGCCAATTATTTATAGAGATGTAGTTCGGAATGCACCGATGACTGTACGGGAGTTTCAGTTTGCTCAATCTTTGACCAAAAAACCTGTTAAAGCAATGCTAACAGGGCCTGTGACTATCATCAATTGGTCCTTTACTCGTACCGATATTCCCCGTCGTGACCAAGCTTTTCAAATCGCGATCGCTTTACGGGAAGAAATAGCTGATTTAGAAACAGCAGGTGCTCAAGTAATTCAAGTGGATGAACCTGCATTACGAGAGGGTTTACCACTGAAAGTGGAACGGTGGAGTGATTATCTTTCTTGGGCGGTAGATGCTTTTCGTTTGACAACTGCGATCGCCCAATCTCAAACTCAAATTCACACCCATATGTGCTATTCGGAGTTTGGCGATATTATCAAAGATATTGAACGTTTAGATGCGGATGTACTATCTATTGAAAATAGTCGTAGTAATAACCGTACCTTGCAAGAAATAGCTCAAGGGGGTTATTCCCATCAAGTTGGCAATGGAGTATATGATATTCACTCTCCAGTTGTGCCAACGGTGGAACAATTGATAAGTCAATTGCAGGAAGGAACAGCTACTCTTCCGCTCAAACAAATTTGGGTTAATCCTGATTGTGGATTAAAAACCCGACGTTGGGAAGAAGTGATTCCTGCTTTGAAAAATATGGTAGAAGCTACCAAGAAATTGCGTGATGAACTCAACCTCTCCTAACAATAGAGAGTGGCTACAGGCGTTGATTGAAACTAATTTATTGATAATTGGTTTCAACGCCTGGAAAAGTTATTTAAAAAGCGGACGAGGAGCCATTGTTTGCAGTACTAATTTCCCTTTAGTTGATAGTTTTGGTGAAAATTTTCAGGGGCATTTTGTGTCTCGCCCTCGTCTCGCTGCTTTTTTAAATGCTTGGTTAGCTGCTCCCGATACTGTGATTCTCAATAATCATTTTATGAATGGTCATATTCTGGAGGCTGTTGATAACTATAATCCTGAAAAAGATGTAGTTTTGCTTTTGGAATTGGGAGAGCAAGCTAGTTTTGTCTATTTGAAAAATCTCCCAATTACACCGCTCCAATGTTATGAGCAAGTTTGTCAAGCATGGTCAGAATTTCACATGCAATCTATTAAGTTAAAAGAAGGAAAAAAATGGCAGGATTAATTCAACATAAAAAAGAAGCTTTTTGGTTCTATCGTTTTGTTTCTATTTGGTATGATAGTTTCATTAATCCGTTTTTTTGGGACGAAGCAATGAGGGAACAAGCTTTAGAATTAGCAGAGTTAAATAGTGGGGATTTAGTTACCCTCGATGCGGGGGCGGGAACGGGTTTTACCACAACAGGAATTGTGGCAAAAATTCAGCCTCAAAAAATAACTATGCTGGATCAAAGTCCTCACCAACTTGGCTTCGCTAAACAAAAAGAGGTTTTAAATGATGTCAAAAAAATTGAAGGAGATGTAGAAGATTTACCCTTTGCTACTGATAGTTTTGACCGCTATATATCAGCAGGGAGTATTGAATATTGGCCAGAACCGCAACGAGCAATTTGTGAGGCTTATCGGGTAACAAAACCTGGTGTAATTGCTTTAATTATTAGCTTGCTACAAAGGAAAAATCCCTTGGTACGTTGGCTGTCTGATACTTGGATGTTATTTCCACCTGAAGCAGACTATTTGAGATGGTATGAAGCGGCGGGATTTACTGAGATTAAAACAGTGTATATTCAACCCAGTTGGTATGACAATAGGGAGGGGAATGAATATGCGATCGCCATTGCTGGTGTTAAACCTTGTGCGGGAGAATCTCCCTTAATACTACCACCCAAACAAGAGGATAAACTCCAACCAATGACTATTGGGCGGACTCTGACATTTATTTATCGCTTTCTTGTAGGTTCGACTGCGGGGGCTTTCTTTGTGCCAATTGCTATAATTAAAGTATTTCAACACAATCTCAAAAGATTGTTTGCTTAAATTTAATCCGCCCTGTTTTTTGAAATCAAACTACACTAAACTGCCGCAATCCTATCCCTGGTAAAAATTAATCATCCATTTACCAGGGTTTTGTAATATTCTGCTCATCCAGAATCTTTTTTTGAGGCAATATTAAGATAACTTTCCCCCATATCTTTAATTCTGAACAATCATCAACCATCAACCATCATTCATTATGCCTAACACATATTCTCCCTGATTTACTGCTTCATTCCTGGAAATATCAAATAATAAGCCATTTTCTTCGGCAAATACCTCAATGATCCTGGGCAATTCTCTTGTTTTATTAAAGCTTAAAATCTCATAAAGTTTTTCTCCTGACTTAACTTTGCTGCCCAAGGATAGTTTAACTTTAATCATGCCTCCAGTTGGGGCATAGTAACTTTTAATTTTACTTTTCTCGATTAAAATTATTTCAGTTGTGGCTGGAGCGATATTTAAATTAAGAATCCCTTGATGTAGGAGATAGTTTTTGATTCCTAGCACTCCTTTTTTGACTGATTCTGGATTCATTTCCATTCCCGAACCTAATTCTAATGTCCATGATTCTACATCAAATTGAATTTTTTTCCCAAATTTTCCTAGTTTTTTTTCTAATGCTAACCAGGGTTTCATAAAAGCTTCATCAAAAGCCTCGCCATCATATTTATTCATTAAAATCCCATAGGGTAAAAGAAAATATCTGGCGCTATCTTCTCGACTGTGAAAACAATATAAATAGTCAATGCTTTTGACGCTGGAACTATGAATATCTATGACATAATTGGCATCTAAACATAAAGACTGTAGTTGATAGCGGTACTGCAAATTATAAGGAACACTGCTGGGTTTTTGCATTGCTGCTAATTGTTTGGCAAAAGCTGTTTGAATTTTTGCGAGATAGTTAGTTCTAATTTTTTGGGGGTTAAGGTTAATTTGCGATTGCGCAAACTCATTTAAATCATCACATTCTTTTTCATAATCCCAGAATATTCTGTTCCAATCTTTCCCGTCATGGGGATTAAATCTACCTGTGGAAAAGAAATGTGTGCGCTGATTTGTACCCAGAGGATTACATACGGGAACTAACCAAATTTCTCCATTAATTTGACTAGCATCAAGGGAAGATAAATATTCAATTAGTTGGTGAATAACTGCATTACCCACAATTTCTGCGCCGTGAAGGTTAGCTTGGAGATAAGCTTTTTTACCTGGAAACTTGCCTATAAATTTATATACTTGAATGGAAAGGCGATCGCCTGATGCTAGTTGCAACAATTCTCTGGTGCTAATTTCAATCATTTGTTGATAGTTGATGGTTGATGGTTGATAGTTGATAGTTGATGGTTGATAGTTGATGGTTGATAGTTGATGGTTGATGGTTGTTGGTTGATGGTTGATGGTTGATGGTTGATAGTTGATGGTTGATGGTTGTGGAACAATTAACAATCAACAATTAACCATCAACAATTATTTCTAACTCTCAGCCAAATTTCCAAACTGACCAGTAACCAGAGTTTAACCCCATACCTACCCCAAAGATCGCCCCGATAATGTAACCAGTCGCGAATTAAATCTTGATTCAAATAAGGAGCGATCGCCGCTTTTTTACTCAATAACAAATCCCTTGCTTGACGTTGCCAATACTTCCTAAACCACAACTGTACAGGAACCATCATCCCACTTTTGGGGCGTTTAATAATTTCCCTGGGTAAAATATCAGCTACAGCTTGTTTTAAAATCGCTTTTTCCTCAGCCCCTGCTAATTTATATTGTGGCGGAGTTTCCATTGCTAATTTAACAATTCGCTGGTCAAATAAAGGCGATCGCCCTGCTAACCCAGCAGCTTTTGTCAAATTATTTACCTTAGTTAAAATCTGATCCGCCCCTTTAAATTTGATATTCAACAACATCAACCGATTTAAATAATTAGCATCAGCATACAAGTCAGCAGCAAACACAGAAACCTCATTTTCCACCGCTTTCCAGACATCAGGTTTTAACAATCTAGATAAATCAGTAGCGCATTTTTGATAAGAAGTCAAATAAGCTAACAACAACTCCTCTTGATTATATAATTGACTTAACAACATCGGTTGATTTTTCGGGCCTCCGAAACAAGGATCGCCCCCTTCCCCATTGAGAATTACCTTGACTTTCTCCCGTGCAAATTGAGCTAATAAATAATTAGGGACTGTTAAAGGATCTCCAATAGGATCATCTAAATTTGCCAGAGTAATAGGGAGTTGCTCCCACATTTGTTGGGGCGTAATTTCCAGAATATGATGCTCAGTTTGACAATGGGAAGCAACTAAACTAGAAAACTCCAACTCATGGGGACATTCAGCCCCAAAATGGATCGAATAAGTATGGACAGGGTGAGCGTGAAACTTAGCAGCAAGAGCAGTAATACAACTAGAATCTAATCCCCCAGATAAATAAACCCCCACAGATTCATTTTCGGGTAAATATTCCTGGATAATTTGATTAAGTAAAGAGCGCAACTTTTCCCCATGCCATTCTAAAGGTTTTTCTCCATTAGTAATTTCCTCTTCAGGCTGCCAGTAACTTGTTATCTTGCCCTTTGGCAAACATAAAAAACTTCCAGGACGCAACTCCCTGACATTTTTCCATAAAGTACGCTCACCAGGAATAAAAGAACAACAGAGATAATCCCGTAGAGCAACAAGGTCTAATTCTTGAGAATGGTAAGGAGCAAGACTTTGTAAACAAGGAGAAATGGCAAAAGTAGAACCAGTATTAGTGTAATAGAGAGTTTTTCCCCCAGTGCGATCGCGCACCAACCATAAACTCTGACTCTCCTCCTCCCAAACAACCAACCCAAATATTCCCTCCAGTTGCTGCAGACAAGCAACCCCCCACTTTTCCCACAATAATGCTACTAAGTCTTCATCCCTTCCCTCCCAACCAGGGTACAACTCGGAGCGGTTAGTCAACCACATATCCCCCACCACCCAGAATTTTTTCTGGGGGCTAAAAGCTTGAGAAAACACAGGTTTTTCCCCCACCTTCCAAGTGACACACCCAGCTTGCTGGTTACTATTGAAATTTAACAGATATTTCCACTGGTTCATTGGAGTTTAAACCTAGATATTGAGCGCGAATAGTAGTACCAGGATTTACTGGCATTAAAGGAGTAATAGTTCCCAAAGATAACAAATCACCTTTATGTAAAGACTTTCCTTCAGCTTGAAGAGAATCCCTTAACCACAATACAACATTTAAAGGATGACCCAAAAGAGCATTACTTTCCCCCATAGCCAACTGATTTCCCGTTTCATCTAAAATAATTAACTGTATTTTCCCCAACTTTTCCTCCCATTCAGGAGTAGGTTGTAAAGGAATAGGATGGCCCATAACACCCAGTCTAGCACCAACATTAATTGCTTGCAAATTGGGGGCATTTAGGGGTATATTTTCAGCATAAACTAAATCTGGTAACTCAATAAAAGGAATAACAGCATCTAAAGAAGCGAGGACTTCTGTTGTAGTAGTAGCTGTGTTAATATCCTCACTACCAACCCGCACCATTAAATCACCTTCAACCAGAGGAATAGCGCCAAAATTAGGAGAAACAACCGCAGGATTTGGCAACAACATTTCTGCTAAAAGTACCCCGCGCAAAGGATGAGAAACATTAAACTTAGTTTGAGCACTTTGACTGGTTAAACCAGCCTTATAACCCACAGGTTTACCCAAAATCGGGCTCAGAGATTGAATAAACTCAGCTTGAATTTGTTTACCTTCTTCTAGAGTTAAATTAGGAGGAAAATCCTGCACAGGTGTTTTATTTAAAAAGCTGCTTGTGAGGTTTTCAACTAAACTCTGATTTGGCGTAGTTTTTTGAGCAGTTAAAGAAAAAGATGGTTTTTGAATCTTATTTGCTTCCGCCACAAAACCAAAAGCAATTACTAACGCGCCCGTGAAAACAAATGTTTTGATATATTTCATATAGCTGCTACTTTTTCGAGATTATTGTTTAATTGTACAGCAAAAAAAAACACCTGATCTCCCTGTCAAACAATTTATCTTATTGAGTACAATTATTAATTATCCATTCTTTTATGGGAGAATAAAAACATAGGTAACAGCATAAGCAGCATTAGCAGAAGAAAAATATCAATTACCCACCTATCCCATATTGATTAATATCCTCAAACCTGGGGTGTTGATTTTGACCCAACTTTAACCAAGTAATTTAATATACTTTTTATCAGAAAAAGTTTGTAGTTGCGCGAAGAGCGCAAAGGCTCTGGTGTGCTCGCGCGTTGCGCCAAAAGACCTTTTGGCGCTAAAGCGCAACTACGAGCTTTTCCTCATAAAAAGTGTAGGGAATTAATTTTTTATATTTTACCAATAATCAACACCCCACCTCAAACCAGATTGTAATATAGACAAGGAGCAGAAAAACGAGTACTTTTGTTGGGAATATCCGCAATTTTAGAAATAAAATTGGGAACTGAAGGCTTACAACTCATGGCAGAAATAAGTGAGTTAGAAGATGTAGAACTACTGGAAAGTATCTTAACAGGAATAAAAACTTTAGATACTTCAGAACAATTGCGGCAAATTTACCACAATGTAGAAGCAGGGGTTGAGAGATAACCGATGAATAGACATGAGTGCGAAACTAAAACCAAAATCAATTTTT
>JADQBC010000116.1 GCA_016903655.1 Gomphosphaeria aponina SAG 52.96 = DSM 107014 | reverse complement strand
CAATACAGTAGTAGGGCAATGCCTACCCTACATAAATAGCGCCAGAGAGTTTGAATCTACTCTGTAGGGGCACAGCAATGCCTACCCTACATAAATAGCGCCAGAGAGTTTGAATCTCCTCTGTAGGGGCACGGCAATGCCGTGCCCCTACATATAGGGTGGGCAATGCGACGATCTTTTTCTGCAATATTTATTCCGATTAGAGGGCGCTAAAGCGCAACTACTAACTTTTTCTTCCATATTTATGACGATGAAAGGGCGCTCAAGCGCAACTACTAACTTTTTCTTCAATATTTATGACGATGAAAGGGCGCTCAAGCGCAACTACGAACTTTTTTTTCAATATTTATGACGATGAAAGCCAGCGAGCCATCCTCTTGACAAAATTTAACAATCCATATTTAGCGTAACTTAAGCCCTTAATTCCTTAAACCTCCTAACCCATACCCCTATATATAGTGTAAGAGTTCCCCTCTCCCCATTATTCGTGATCAAGATGATTGCACTTAATTCTAAAAAACAATAAACTTGATTGAGTGATTAACCCCAAAGCTAAATTATTCAATCTAAAATAGGGAAAATCAAATAGACTTGGGGGTTCATGAGATTTAAATTTAAAAACAAAAAATTAGAAGAACTTTATACAGAGGAAAAAAATGCCCATAAATACCCTCATGAAGTAGTAGATCGTTTTTTAAAGGTAATCTTTATAATTGACGGGATGCCAGATGAACAATATCTCTATAAAGTCAAAGGACTGAGATTTGAAAAACTAAAAGGAGAACGAGGTAAAAAGGGACAGCACTCAATCCGTCTCAATAAACAATGGCGTTTAATTCTTACCATAGAGAAAGACGCAGACGGTAATTTTATCCTTGTGATCGAGATTGAAGACTATCACTAAGGCAATATTTGAGGAGGCTCAGGAAAATGACAAACAAACTTATACCCGCACGAATTGTTACACCAGGCGACATTTTAACCATGGAATTAGAAGCCCGTGGTTGGACACAAAAGGATCTAGCTGAAATTATGGATCGCCCTGCTCAAACCATTAATGCTATTATCAACGCCAAAAAAGAAATTACCCCCGAAACTGCCATAGAATTAGCTGCTGCTTTTGATATTCCTGCAGAATTTTGGACAAATCTAGAAACTAATTATCGGTTACATCTGGCAAAAAAAAATGATGATCATGAGGCAATTTCCAGAAGACGAAGATTATATGAACTTGTCCCCCTCTCAGAACTAATCAAAAAAAAATGGCTACCCCAAACAAAAACCCTAGAAGAATTAGAAACAGCAGTATGTGATTTTCTTAATATTACTTCCCCCACAGAAACCCCCCAACTAGCCGTTAATTTTCGTCATAACCATAGCCTAGAACCAGAAGATACTGCCCTAATTGCTTGGCTTAAAAGAGTTGAACATTTAGCTAAAGTGCAATCTGTAGGCAAATTTGACCCAGAAGAACTAAAATCTGCTATTCCTGAAATTCTTAGCTATGCCCATACCCAAGAAGACATTACTAAAGTTCCTCCCTTACTCATGTCTTTGGGGGTTCATTTCGTAATTGTTCCCCATCTGTCTAAAACATACCTAGACGGGGCAACCTTTACCATGGAAAATCACCCCGTCATTGCCTTAACCCTGAGATATAATCGCATTGATTCCTTCTGGTTTACCCTCATGCACGAATTAGCTCATATTATCGCAGGTCACGAGGGTATATATTTAGATGACCTCAAAAAACTAGAAGATAATCCCCAGGAAAAAGAAGCAAATCAACTCTCTTGTCATTGGCTAATTGATACTCATGCTTTCGGAGAATTTGTTGCTACTCACTCCTCTCGCTTCTCAACTAAAGCAATTGAGCAATTTGCTGCTAGTCAACAGCGTCATCCTGGTATAATTGTCGGTCGTCTTCATTATGAAGGTAAAATTTCCTACAAAAATCATCGGAAATACCTTGTTAAAATTGATAAATTACTTACTTAATTGCAGATTGGCAGGTAGATAAATGACAAACCAATGGCTAGAAAGCATCATCTCCCAAATTCCCGCGATCGCCCTTTTACAAAACATGGGCTATGAATATCTCACCCCCCAAGAAGCATTAGCCAAACGTGGGGGAAAACCTTCCCGAATTGTCTTAGAAGAAATTCTGACAACCCAACTCCAAAAACTGAATCAAATCCAACACAGAGGCAAAAGTCACTCCTTCAGTGAAATAAATATTAAAAAAGCAGTAGCTGCTATTAGTCAGTTTCCCTACGAGGCTGTTTATACCACCAGTCAAAAACTTTACGATTTGCTTACCCTAGGGAAAAGCTTAGAGCAAATTATTGATGGTGATAAAAAAAGTTACCCCCTGCAATATATCGACTGGCAAAACCCCGCTAATAACCTTTACCATGTTACTGATGAATTTAAAATAGAATGCCGCAACAGTACCCAAACCCGTCGCCCCGACTTAGTGCTATTTGTTAATGGCATTCCTTTAGTAGTTATTGAATGCAAACGCCCCGATATAAAAGACCCATTAAATCAAGCTATTAATCAACAACTGGACAATCATAACACTGATGAAATTCCTCACTTTTTCTGTTTAACTCAACTGCTGCTAGTAATATCTCAAAACGCCGCTAAATACGGAACAACTGCCACAGATAAAAAGTTTTGGGCAGTGTGGAAAGAAGAAACCACAGCATCAGAACAACAACTTTATCAACTAATAAATACACCTCTCCCCCCAATTCAACAAGAAAAATTACTCTCAGGAAGAGCACCTGAGCAACAACAGGAAATACAAGAAATCTGGGCTGCAGGCGATCGCCAAATATCCCCCCAAGACCGTACCTTATTTAGTCTCCTAACTCCCCAACGCTTACTAGAATTGATATCTAGTTACATTGTTTTTGATAATGGCACAAAAAAAATCGCCCGTTATCAACAATATTTTGCTGTTAAAGCTACACTTGAAAAAGTCAAAAAAGTTAGAAGTGATTTACGCCAAGGTGGAGTAATTTGGCACACAACAGGAAGCGGTAAATCATTAACAATGGTGATGTTAGCTAAAGCTTTAGCGATGGAAAAAACCATTATCAACCCTAAAATAATTCTAGTTAATGACCGTATTGATTTAGATGAACAACTAAAAAACACCTTTAAAAATTGTGGTGTAGAAATCAAACAAGCAAAAAATGGGAACCATCTCCTAAAATTAGTCAATCACTCCAAAGCAGAAATTATCACCACAGTGATAGATAAATTCGAGACAGTCGCACGGGAAAAAGGTAAAAACGAAAGCCGCGATATTTTCGTACTGGTTGACGAGTCTCACAGGTCACAATATGGACAAAATCATGCGAGAATGAAAACAGTATTTCCCCATGCTTGCTATATTGGTTTTACGGGGACACCCCTATTAAAAAAAGAGAAAAATACAGCCTTAAAATTCGGTGGTTTTATTCATAGTTATACCATGCCTAAAGCAGTAGCCGATCAAGCTGTAGTTCCCCTATTGTATGAAGGGCGAGAAAGTGAATTTAAAAATACCCAAGCCGTAGATAAATGGTTTGAACGCATCACCGAACAACTGAATGAAAAACAAAAAGCTGATCTAAAACGTAAATTTAAAACTGCTGAACCTCTCTATGAAGCAGAAAGCCGCATGGCAGAAATTGCTTATGATATTAGTGAGCATTTTTATACGAATTTTAAGGGAAAAGGCTTAAAAGGACAGTTTGCAACATCAAGTAAACGGGCGGCGATTAAATATAAAAAACTCCTAGAGCAATGGGGAAAAGTGCGCGCAGAAGTGATTATTTCCCCACCAGATACCCGTGAAGATAAGGACAGTGTAAATGAAGCTGATATTTCTGAAGTCCAAGGTTTTTGGAAAGACATGATGAGTCGTTACGGGACAGCCGAAAAATACCAAGAAACAATTATTAATAAGTTTAAAGATGGAGAAAATGAACCAGAAATTTTAATAGTAGTCGATAAACTATTAACTGGTTTTGATGCCCCGCGTAATGCCGTTCTCTATGTAGATAAACGCTTAAAAGAGCATAATATTCTGCAAGCGATCGCCCGTGTAAATCGAGTATTTGAGGGAAAAGATTATGGGCTAATAATTGACTATCGGGGGATTTTTGGGGAGATGAATAATGCCCTAGATATCTATGCAAAATTAGAACAAGAAGGCTTTGAGCGAAATGATATTATCGGCGCTTTAGTTAATGTGCAGGTAGAAATTGACAAACTCCCTACCTACCACGCTGCTGTCTGGGATATTTTTCAAGAAGTTGCTAACAAAAAAGATCCCGAAGCCATGGAAAAATGGCTCTATCCTCAAGATCGGCGAGATGGTTTTTATGAGGCCCTGAGAGACTTTGTTAAAACATTACAATTAGCATTAAGTAATCCTCATTTTCAAGAAACAACTCCAGAAGCTACTAAAAAAACCTATACCCAAGACCTAAAATATTTCAGTAATCTGCGGACTGCGGTTAAACAACGCTATGGGGAAACAGTAGATTATTCTAGTTATGAAACCCAAATTATAAACATGGTATTAAAGCAAATTGGGGCAGAAGAAGTTAAAACTATTATTGAGCCAGTTGATATTTTTGAATTACAGCGTTTTGAAGCAGAAATTAACAGTATTGCAGGAGAAGCAGCCCAAGCAGATGCGATCGCCGCACGGATTAAAAAAGTTATTGCTGAGAAAATGGCAGAAGATCCAGTGCTATATTTAAGATTAAGTGAACTGATTGAACAAGCTATTAATAATCATCGTGCTAACCGTCTGAGTGATTTAGAATACCTGAAATTAATGCAGGAATATTTAGAAACTGCCCGCAATGGTGATGTTAATTCAATTCCCCCAGCATTGCAACAGAGAAAAAAGGCCCGCGCCTATTACAATGTGTTAAAAGAAAAGCTAACAGGAATAGTAGATAACCAAGAATTGTTAGTTAATTTAGCTACTGCCATAGATGATATAATTATTAATAATCAAATACGGGACTGGCACACCAATCAAGATATTCAAAATGACATACGGAATGGGATAGATGACCTGGTAGTAGATGAACTCAAAAAAACCCATAATTTATGTATCCCTTGGCAAGAATTAGACGAAATGAGCGGCAAAATTATAAATATTGCTAAACATTATGAAAGCAACTGAAACCCATAGGGTACAGTATGGCAATAGCACTATTGCCTTTACATTGCAATACAGCGATCGCAAAACCCTGGGGATGGAAGTCCACCCAGATAGTAGGGTTGTGGTTAAAGCCCCCCATAATACACCCCTAGAAACTATTATTACCAGAGTTACCCAGCGTGGGAGATGGATAACCAAACAACAAAAGCAATTTGCCCAATACGCCCCCACATTACCCGCCTTTGAATATGTTGCTGGAGAAAGCTATGGTTATTTAGGTCGGCAATATCGGCTTGAAATAATTGAGAATAAGCAAGAAAAGATAAGACTTTGGCAAGGTAAATTAGAAGTTAGCATTCCTAACCCCGAAAACAGGAAACAGATTGAGAATTTAGTCAAAAGATGGTATCGAGAAAAGGCTCAACAGATATATCTCGAAAGGTATAAACATTGTACCCAGATAGTAACCCAACAGGGCATAACACATCAGGGAGGCTTTGAACTACGCACCATGGAAAAACGTTGGGGAAGCTGTACTAAAGAAGGCAAGATTATACTTAATCCCATGCTGGTTATTGCACCCAAAGACTGCATTGACTATGTAATTATCCATGAACTTTGTCATATTTTGATTTATAACCATTCCCCCAGCTTTTACCAACTCTTAGCAACCATCATCCCCGACTGGCAAAAACGCCAAGATTACCTTAATAATCATATTTCACTCCATAAGGGATCAACCTGTTGAGACTCCCACGGTTAACCTTGCGGTATAACGGGGGATTCGTGCTTCACTGCCTCTCTCAGTGCTAGTACAAACGCTTTTACGACTGCACCCCCCGACTTCCCACGCTTTTCCCTTACCTCTGCTGCTGCAATATCGTTGCTTAGATCCGCCGTCCTGGCTATTTATGTTCACGCTCACTCAACTTTTTCTTCCCAGTTTTGCTTCCACAATACTGAGAGAAAAAAAAATTTTTGGGCAAAAAATCACTTTTTATCTGTTACAAGAATTTTTCATGTAGGGGCATAACATTGTTATGCCCCTACACAAGATTGTTATGCTCCTACATAATTCCATTTTTTCGGTCATCTCCCCCCTTTCCCTGCGGTTGGGGGGGTTTTTTTACGGTTTTGCTCTTAGGTCTCTTGTTATGTAATAGCATAGCCTGGTTATACTCCTACATGATTAGACCTTTTGCGAAACTAAAACCAAAATCAATTTTTATATTTATTTCATGTAAAACTCTCCCTACTCCCTACTCCCTTCTCCCTACTAATAGACTTTTGCAAAAAGTCTATTAAGGGGAGGGCGGGGTAGAGGTGCAGGTAAGATAATAGGAATTTTTCATGTAGGGGCATAACATTGTTATGCCCCTACACAAGATTGTTATGCTCCTACATAATTCTACGATGTCAATGGGAGTTTTGCAGCTCCCCCAGTGCAGATAGCCACTTTAACAGGAGCACCTGTAATAGCTGCTAGTGATATTATCATTTTCTAGCATGGTTTTGGGAAATAGAATGGGTACAGATTACTGTACCCGTTTCCTTTCAGTTATATATATATATATATATGGGGCGCATCTTTTCCCATTATCAGGCTAACATACAAGGGTTATTCTTGTCAAGAGTTTTCAGGATAAGCACAAAGACGCCTACCCCTTTCCCTCCTGTCTCCTGTGCAAATAGGAAAAAAAGTTACAATTGATCGATCTAGGAAAAATTTGGAGTCAAGTATTAATGAATCGTGCCACATTTAACACCAATCAAATAACCATTAAAAATAATTGTTTTTTCGGCTTACCTACCACCATAGAAGATGCCAAAGTAGTTTTTTTAAGCGTGCCTTGGGATGCTACGGTCTCCTATGGAGAGGGTACAGCCAATGGGCCACAAGGAATATTAGATGCTTCTTATCAACTGGATTGGTATGATTTTGATTTACCATTAGCATGGGAAGTGGGTTACTCCACCCTACCCATTAGTGCTGAAATTAGAGCCAAAAGTGAGAAAACAAGGGCGATCGCCAAAAAAGTAATCGACCATCTGGAATCAGGTAATGAGCTTAATGACAAAGCCATTGCCAAAAAATTAGAAAAGGTTAATCAAGCTAGTACAAACTTAAATGATTGGGTGTATGCTCAATGTAAGAATTTATTATTACAAGGGAAACTCATTGGTTTGGTAGGAGGAGATCATAGTGTTCCATTAGGATACATTAAAGCTCTTACTGAAGATTCTGAATATAGCATTTTACATATAGATGCTCATGCAGATTTGCGAGAAGCTTATGAAGGTTTTACCTACTCTCATGCTTCAATAATGAATAATGTTTTGCTTTTGCCAAATATTAGTAAATTGGTACAAGTGGGGATTCGGGATTTATGTCAAGAAGAAATAAATAAAATTAAAAGTGATAATCGCATTGTGTTATTTGATGATTGGCAATTAAAAAATAATCTTTATGAAGGCTTGACATGGCAACAACAATGTGAAACTATCATCTCTAACTTGTCAGAAAAAGTATATATTAGCTTTGATGTTGATGGTTTAAATCAGGCATTTTGCCCGAATACAGGTACTCCCGTACCTGGAGGGTTAGACTTCAATCAAGCAATTTATTTAGTGCAAACCTTAGTTAAATCTGGGAAAAAAATTATCGGTTTTGATTTATGTGAAGTCGCCCCTAGCAAATCAGATGAAGAGCAATGGGATGGAAATATTGGGGCAAGACTACTTTATAAATTAACTAACTTGATGTACCTTTCTCAAAGCTCTTAAGATTAAGTTATTACCCATCAACAATTAGCAATTAAAATGTTGCCCAGTGATTTGTTAATGTACAGATATAATGGGGAAACAGTTATTCCCAAAAGATTGTCTTTAGAAGATAAGGCGATCGCCCTGGCTCATACTTATATTAATTGTTTTCAAGAGTGTTTGGGGAAAACTGCTAGACAACTCCATGAAAAACTAAAAGATTTAGAAGGTGATAGTCCAGATTATCGTGTAAAACGAGGCTTGGCTCACTTATTAAAAAATAGCTGTTCTACATTTGAAATTATAAGTCCTTTAGACCCAGAATTGTTGCGTAAACAAGTTTTTACTGAAGCTGCTAACTCTCTTCCCATCCCCCAAAATCGCCATAAAATTCTGGAAACTATTGCAATTAATTTAAGTAAAACGCTGAATCTAGAAGTGTTACCTAATCAAATTGAAAATGGACTTTATGCCGATTTACAAGAAAATCGCATTCTGACTGAATTTGAGCCGCCAACTCCAGAAGCGCTAATTCATCGCTATAATCTTTCTCAAGTTCAAGGGATTTTTTATCGTGCAAGTCAGATTATTATTCATGCTCATCGGAATGTACCAGGACAATATAAACTTCTGTTTCGTTATCTCAAATTATTCCAACTTATGGCTTATATTGAAGGAGATGCTGATACAGGATTTACGATTACGATTGATGGCCCGACTAGCTTATTTAAAGCTAGCACCAGATATGGATTAGCGATCGCTAAAGTTTTACCTGCTTTACTCCATGTGAGTAAATGGAGTCTGAAAGCTAAATTACAAAGTCGTGACCCCTATAGCGGTCAGGAAAAAACGGGGCGATTTAGTTTAGAATCCCATTGTGGTTTAGTAAGTCATTATCCCCCAGGCAAACCTTATGATAGTATGTTAGAAGCTTCTTTTGTCCAACGTTGGTTAAAAACGAAAACTGACTGGCGTTTAGAAAGGGAAGTAGATTTAGTGCCACTTCCTGGTAGTGTGATGATTCCTGATTTTCGTCTTGTACATCCTGACGGGCGTAATTTTTTACTGGAAATTGTGGGTTATTGGCGACCAGAATATCTCCAAAAAAAATTTTGGCAAGTGTCCCAGGCTGAGGTTGATAATTTAATTTTAGCCGTTTCTGAGCGCTTGAATTTGGAAAAAGCAGGGGTGAAGTTTTCTGATGTACCTGCCAAAATAGTTTGGTTTAAAGATAAGTTATCCCCTGCTGCTGTTTTGGAAGTAATTGATGGTTGATAGTTGATAAATAATGATAAAAAAAATTGGGATATATTTAATTTGTATTTTAGGAGCATTTTTAATGCTTTTCCCACTTGTGTGGCTATTAAGTACTTCCTTAAAGTCACCAACAGAAGATATTTTTAGTTTTCCCCCCCAACTTATTCCCAGTCAACCTACTTTAGAAAACTTCCAGGTAGTTTGGCAAAGTTATCCCTTTGGGCGCTACTTAATAAATAGTACCATAATTGCCCTATTCACCGTCAGTTTAAATTTGCTATTTTGTGCATTAACTGCTTATCCCCTTGCCAGATTAAATTTTCGGGGAAGAGAACTAATTTTTACCCTCATAGTTGCCACAATTATGATCCCTTTCCAAATTGTAATGATTCCCCTATATATTCTCATTGTTAATTTAGGATTACGAAATACTTATTTAGGGGTAATTTTCCCTAACCTTGCTTCTGCTTTTGGAATTTTTCTCCTACGTCAAGCATTTCAGGGAGTACCAAAAGAATTAGAAGAAGCCGCAAAAATGGATGGTTGTTCAGAATTAGGCATTTGGTGGTATGTTATGATTCCTGCCATTAAACCTGCCTTAGTCACACTAGCTATTTTCGTTTTTATTGGTTCTTGGAGTGACTTTCTCTGGCCACTGATTGTGTTAGATAGGCCTGAATATTTCACTCTCCCATTAGGTGTTGCTGCTCTTGCTAGTAGTTTAGATCTAAACTGGCGTTTAATTGCCGCAGGTTCAATTATTTCTATTCTTCCCATCCTCTTATTATTTGTCTTTCTCCAACGTTATATTATCCCCACCGCCACTGGTAGTGGGGTTAAAGGTTAATGGCATTTTGATTAGAGCAGAAAATTGAACTCTATTGATAATTTCCTTGGAAACCTGAAAAAAGGTAAGAAAATAGGGGACGGGTTTGGATTTTAAAATTTACATTGGGCTGCACTAAACCCGCCCCTACAAATAGACTTTTTGCAAAAGTCTATTTGTAGGGAGAAGGGAGAAGGGAGTAGGGAGAGTTTTACATGAAATAAATATAAAAATTGATTTTGGTTTTAGTTTCGCAAAAGGTCTAATAAAAAAAAGCTAGCCTACCCCCAATTTATCTAAAATAGATAAAATAATGCTCTCGAACTATTAACCATTAATGAATTATGACGGCTCAACCTCTAATTAAAAACCCTGAAAGTCTAGAAAGCTTACTCAAGGAAATTCCCCCTGTACCAGGAGTATATTTAATGCGAGAAGAGCAGGGGAATATTCTGTATATTGGGAAGTCAAAAAAACTGCGATCGCGAGTTCGTTCCTATTTCCGTGACTCGGAAAGATTAAGTCAACGTATTGCATTAATGGTGCAACAAATCACAGACATTGAGTTTATTGTTACTGATACAGAAGCAGAAGCTTTAGCATTAGAAGCAAATTTAGTTAAACAACATCAACCTTATTATAATGTGCTCCTGAAAGATGATAAAAAATATCCTTATGTTTGCATTACTTGGTCAGAAGACTATCCCCGCATTTTTATTACCCGCAAACGACAATTAAAAAATCCCAAAGATAAATATTTTGGGCCCTATGTTGACTCGCAATTATTACGCCAAACTTTACAGTTAATTTATCGAATTTTTCCTCTCCGTCAGCGACGACAACCTTTATTTAAAGAACGTCCCTGTCTTAATTATGATTTAGGTCGTTGTCCTGGTGTTTGTCAAACTTTAATTACTCCGAGCCAATACCGCCAAATAGTAACGAAAGTGCAAATGATATTTCAGGGCAGAATGGAAGAATTAATTGCTACACTTAATGATCAAATGGAAAAAGCAGCCCTGGATTTAAATTTTGAGCAAGCGGCAATTATTCGTGATCAAATTAAGAATTTAGCAAGTTTAAATCCTCAGCAAAAAGTAGCTGAAAGTAAAGATACTACATCAAGAGATGCGATCGCCCTTGCTGCTGATGCTCAACATTGCTGTATTCAGATTTTTCAGATGCGTGGAGGCCACTTGGTAGGTCGTTTAGGTTTTTTTGCTGCCCCTCTCAACCCCCCCTTTGTTCAGGGAGCAATTTTACAACAAGTATTAGAAGAGCATTACTGGATGGCAGAGCCAGTAGAAATTCCCAGTGAAATTCTTTTACAGTATGAATTACCCGATGGGGAAATAATGGCTGAGTGGTTAAGCGATCGCTTGGGGAAAAAAGTAAATCTCATTGTTCCCCAGCGACAAAAAAAAGCAGAATTAATTGAGATGGTGGCAAAAAATGCGCAGTATGAATTGGAACGTCACCAACGCTTTTATACTTATAATACCCAAGCAATGGAAGATTTAGCAGCAATTTTGGATTTACCAGCATTACCCCGCAGAATTGAAGGTTACGACATTTCTCATATTCAGGGTTCCAATGCAGTAGCGTCTCAAGTAGTATTTATTGATGGTGTCCCAGCCAAACAACATTATCGCCATTATAAAATCAAAAATCCCACGGTTAAAATTGGTCATTCTGATGACTTTGTAAGTCTAGCTGAAGTTATTAGTCGTCGCTTCCATCAATATAATCCAGATACAGAAAATAAACCAAATTTAATTATGATTGATGGAGGAAAAGGACAGTTATCAGCAGTAGTGGAAATTTTACAACAAATGAACCTATTATCAGAGTTGCAAGTATGCAGTTTAGCCAAACAGCGAGAAGAAATTTTTCTCCCTGGAGAAACAGAGCCATTACCTACCAATTCCGAGCAATCTGGAGTACAATTATTAAGGAGAGTTAGGGATGAAGCTCACCGTTTTGCTGTTAGTTTCCACCGTCAACAAAGACAGAAAACAGCAGTAATTAGCCAACTAGATGACATTCCTGGTTTAGGTTTCCAAAGACAAAAACAATTATTAGCCCACTTTGGTTCTTTAGATTATATTCGCCAAGCATCTGCTCAAAAATTAGCCCAAGTTTCTGGAATTGGTTCTGTTTTAGCCCAAGGAATTTATGATTATTTTCATCCCGCAGATAACAATTAAAATTGTTATTAATTTAATTAAACATTATTGTATTTTTTATGAAAAGAACTATAAAAATATTGACTGATGGAACTCACATTGAATATGATCAAGGTAAATTTGATGCTTGGTGTGTTTATTTAATTCGCCCAAATGGTGAAAGAATTGCCCCTAGGGATGTGGAATATTTTACCAGATTTCAGCAGTTAGGTAGCAAGTATGGTTCAGAATCAATTTATCAGGATTTCGTGGCAATTTATGCTCAAACAGATTCGATTATCAATGAAAAAATACTTATAAATATCACTCAAATTGCTGCTAAATATCCCACAGATGCTTTAGTAATAGATAAATTATTGACAATTGTTTATGGGGGAATGGTAGCAGAAGAAAATAAGGAAAAGGCGATTCTGAAAAAAAGAATTAAACGGTTAGGTATGCACCAAGTATTAATGGAAAATTTACCTCCTGCTGTTGCCGCAAATTTTAGTAAAGGTAAAAAGTGGAGAGAATTGGATGAAGAGTGTAAATTGAGAGGATTTTAATAGTAGTCATTAGTCATTAGTTATTAGTTATTAAGTAGATAAGCTTGCATTATTTACACAATTTTTGTAGGGGCGGGTTCACCGAAGAGCTGGGCAATCGCAATTGAGCAAAAAATCAAAACCCGCCCGAACCTGCGGTAATTAATGAACTCGCTATACTTAACATAAGTTAACATTTGAGAGATAATCCCCCGATGAAACAAAACCTGACAGAAGGCAACGTAGGTAAACATCTGATTGACCTAACTATACCAATGATTTGGGGGGTGTTTGCCGTGATTGCTTTTAGTATTGCAGACACTTATTATGTGGGAAAACTCGGAGCAGATGAACTAGCGGCAATGAGTTTCACATGGCCAGTAGTAACGACTTTGGGTAGTCTGGCTATGGGTTTGGGGGTGGGAGCATCGAGTATTATTGCCCGCGCTATTGGAGAAGGCGATCGCCTAAAAGTCCAGCGTCTCACCACCGATAGTCTCAGCCTCTCTCTCCTCGCTGTCGGGATCTTTGTATTCATAGGACTTGCAACCATTGACCCCTTATTTACTGCCTTAGGTGCAACACCTGAACTTCTCCCCTTAATTCACAGTTATATGGAAATTTGGTACTGGGGCATGATTTTTCTGGTGATCCCAATGGTGGGTAATAGCGCCATTCGCGCTGCTGGTAATATTCAGGTTGCTAGTATGATTATGATTTTTGCAGGCTTAGTTAATATTATCCTTGACCCATTTTTCATTTTTGGCTGGGCTGGTTTACCCAGATTGGAATTAGCAGGGGCTGCCATGGCTACTGTAATTGCTCGCGCAACAACATTACTGGCTGCTTTATTCTTCCTGTATCGGGAAAAAATGCTCTGTTATCATTTACCCAAGTTACCAGTTCTTTTAAATTCATGGAAAAATATCCTCTATGTTGGTTTACCAGCGGCTGGTAGCAGTATGATAATGCCTATGTCTATAGGTGTTATTACAAGTATGGTAGCAGTTTATGGTAACGAAGCAGTGGCAGGTTTTGGGGTTGCTTCCAGGGTAGAAGCTTTTGGCTCAATTGTTTTAATGTCTTTAGCTGCTATTATCGGCCCTTTTGTCGGGCAAAATTGGGGAGCAAAACAGTATCATCGCGTCCATCGTTCACTGCAATTGAGTTTTCTATTTTGTCTATTTTGGGGAGTTTTCCTCGCAGCAATTATTGCCCCAACTGGCTCTTGGATCGCATCCTTATTTAATAGTGACCCAAAAGTAGTTAAAATTGCCGCTACTTATTTACTGATCGTCCCCATTAGTTATGGTGCGTCGGGAGCAATTCAAGTAGCTAGTTCTACTTTTAATGCTTTGGGTAAACCCTTACCTTCCACAGCAATGATTTTAATTCGGATGTTGGTGCTTTATGTTCCCTTGGCATATCTAGGTCGTAAATTTTTCGGCATTAATGGGATATTTTTAGCTACTGCTTTTTCCAACATAGCTGTAGGTTGGCTAGGATTTATTTGGACTCAGAAAACCTGCGCTGATGAAAAAAGGCAAAGAGCAGAAAGCATGGATGGTAAGCAACAATTAGTTAATGTTTCTGACCAAAACTAATTAGCCATTAGTCTTTGTAGGGTGGGTTAGGTGGTGATTAATTCAAGAATTACACTTAAGTTAATTATATAATCCGTAACCCACCACGATCTTAATAATTATTTTAATGACCAATGACTAAGATTAATTTAGTTGATTTATTTGCATTTCAGATAAACCAGTTAAACTTGCTACCTGTTGAATAGTCATTCCTTCTTGCAGTAAGTTACGTGCAGTTTGCCTTAACTTTGATTCTGCCAGATCCGCCCGTTGTTTTTCCTCTTGTGCCCGTTGTTTTTCTTGTAAGGCAATTTCTTCAGCATTGGGTAATAATTCTCCCGAAGAAGTAGCCCAGCGTAGCCAAGTTGTATTTATTCCTTTATATTCGCCAGGCCAACGCCCTAAAGCTAAATTTAATGCGCGACTAATTAATTGATTTTGCTCATTAAATTCTAAGGGTTGATAGTTAGCATTTTGTAAAGAAAAACCTGCCAAATCCTGAGGATTAAAAGGATCAAACCAGAAATATTCTGGGACCTGTAATTGATTTTGATAAAT